>JAQVFZ010000160.1 GCA_028697025.1 Candidatus Izemoplasmatales bacterium
GGACTAAAAATACTTGAAGACTTTAAAAATCATAAAAGGTATTGGCTTTTTAACCATAAAGTATTTACGGCCGAACAAGATTATATCTTTTATCGATTAATTTTTGATGGTAATGAGGATAAATAATGTGAAATATGGATATATATTTCTACATAACTATATTAACACTAATGTGTTATACCGCTTTGGCATGCAATGATGCTGAATGCATAAAGCGTTCTATCTTTCTGTTCACTTCTTTTTTAATATATCTATTATGGTATAATTGGATTTAATAATCACGTTGTTGTTTCAATAAAAATACTTTAATATATAATTAAGTTAAAAATTAGTTATCATATGAAGCATGACAAAGGAGATACATGACACAGTACGACGTATTAATTGAATATGCAAAAAATGCAGGCCACTTTAAACTTCAAGATGTTACTAGAAATATAGGAATTTCGGAAGTATATTGTCGTGAATTGCTTCATAAAGGTATTGATAACGGGGTAATACGTCTTCATTCTAAAGGCGTATGGACATTTATTCGTACTGATGAACAAAGTTCGAAGATCGAATTTCCCGAACTTTCCGTTTCGGATCGTTTCGAATATCTGAAAGAACTTGTGGGAATGGTCATAAAAAAAATACAGCCTAGCTTGTTATTGACAGGAACTGCTTGAGTAGGTAAAAGCTGGTTAGTTATGAAAACTTTAGAGGAACACGGATTAAAAAATGGTGAAGACTTTTTTGTTTGTAAAGGTCATTCCAGTCCTTTAGGGTTATATCAAACTCTTCACGATAAAAGAGCTTCCCTCATTCTTTATGATGATTGTGATTCTACGTTGGTTGACGATACCTGCGTGAATCTATTGAAGGCAGCACTGGATAGTTATGATAAAAGAATTATATCTTGGCAATCTAGTCGTGCAGATTCTCTTGATTTGGAAAGAAGTTTCGAATTTGAAGGCCAAGTAATCTTTATTTCAAATATGAATACCGGACGGATAGATGAAGCAATCAAGTCTCGAGCCTTTTGTTATGACTTACATTTAAGCACAGATGAAATGCATCAATACATGCAACAATTGCTTCCGAATATTATGGAAAATATTGATTTAACTACTAAGCAAGAAGTGTTGGACTATTTATTCAAATATCGTAATGTCTGGAAGAACTACAATTTAAGAACTTTGATTCAAGCTATTCGCATATGTGCCGGTGTTTCGGCAAATAAGGACTGGAAGAAGATTGTCCAAATATTATCAGCGGGATCATTTTAAATCACTCTGACAAAAGATAAAGCCATTAATCTTTGATGTTTGATCTTTAGTCAAACAGTAGTTCACGACTCATTACAATCACGTTGATTAGTCCCTATAAATACATTAATATTATATCATAAACAATAGAGGAAGTAAAATGAGTAAACATACGTTAATTCTAAATGTAAAGCTTTCAGACACCATTCAAACTTTAGCTGATATTTATAAGGATGCCGTTCTAGATTCTTTAAAGCAGAATATTAATGCTAATGACGTTCAATTTGTTACCTCTATGGTGAAATTGATGCCTTGTGTTAGGTCTTATGAAAGTATGAAACAAGCCTGCAAAGATGGTTATACTATGGTTTTGTTTCCTCAGATTTCTAGTGATTTAGATAATCGAGTGAAAGATAGAGACACTTTTGCAATTAATGTAAAGGATGATAATGGAGAGATTTTGTGGGTTATTTCAGGAAATGATTGCGATTGGTAGAACATGAATTGAAAGGATTAACATGAAAGAAATAGGCATAGAAGATATAGCCACAGTTTTTGCTTCTGAGTTTGTAAAGGAGTACAAGGGTCTTTTAAAGCCGAGGGGTTGTTTAAGAAACAGCGTCTTGCGTCTTGCAGAGATTCCTTTTCTTAAAATGAATTACGCAAGACGCAGGAAGCTCGTTGAAAAGTTTTTGGATAAGATGGAAAAAGATATTCATAATTCCTAATAACATATGAGCAGAACGAACAGAAAAGATTATTACGAATTCTCTGATGACAAGAAAAAGCATTGGGATAAAAAGAAGTGGTATAAGCCTAATAAGACGGCTAAAAACATAACCAAATCACAAGAGCGAGCTAAAATCAAAAACTCATTACGGCATATTCTGGAAAAAGATGAAGATATGATAATGCCGAAATTTTACAAGCATAATGAATGGGATTGGAATTAATGAACAATGAGTCTTCAGAATTTGATGCTTTAATTAATAGTATGCAAGGTCCCTTTGGAATGTATGGGGTTCTTTTGCCTCGAGCATCCTTTTCGATCAATAATATTTTACTTACTGGAAATCGTGATATTAAGAAACTGAAAAAATATTTAAATGATACATTGAAAATTGAAGCTGATTATCTAATAAGACACAGAAAAGCCTTTATAATTTATAAATGGACACACAAAGTACCCGTTTGGGGCTATACCTGGAGTCAACCTTATGAAAAAACCATAATGTCTTATGTGCCATTTATAAAATTTTCTCTAGGCAAATTTTCAAAGATTGCAATTGAACGTACAAAACCAAATAAGGCTTTAATTGCTATGCATCTTTGGTTAAATGATGAAGAAACTTTACATAATTGGCTTGGTAGTTATTATGAACAAATGATTGTGGATATGCTTTAATCACGTTGATATTTCTTTATAAATATATTATATTTGTAACAGATCGGAAG
>JAQVFZ010000029.1 GCA_028697025.1 Candidatus Izemoplasmatales bacterium
CCCATCGCATCATCGCCAATCTCTATTCTGACAGCACACACTTTCTCTACGAACTTCTGCAAAACGCTCAGGATGCCGAAGCGACCTCAGTATTATTTGAACTCCACGACGATAGATTGGAAACCTCCCACAACGGCAGAGCCTTTATCTTTTCGGACGTTGAATCGATTACGACGATCGGAAGCTCAACCAAATCGAATGAGCCCAATAAGATAGGAAAATTTGGAGCCGGTTTCAAATCAGTTTTTTCCATCACCGACACGCCCCATATTTACAGCGGTACCTACAACTTCAAGATCAGTGATTACATCATTCCCGAAACGATCGATCCGCTGGAAGACCAAAGCGATGAGTTCACCAGCGTTGTACTGCCGTTTGATAGAGCAGAAATCGATGCTAAAACACTCTACAACTCTATCGCTAAACGTCTTCGTTCCATCGGCAAAGACGAGCTCCTTTTTCTTAGCAACTTATCTCGTATCGATTGGAAAATAGGTGATGAAGCGGGATATGTTGAAAAAGGAACCGATCAAGCATCAGAAACACGCTCCCTTGTTACCTTAGAGACACACGACAAGTTGGAACGATTCGAACTCTACCGTCGCAGCTTCACTATTGAAAACAAACTGCTTGAGTGTAAAATCGCATTTGCGTTAAACACAGAGGATCGATACGTCTCGATCGGTACTAATCCTCTTTATGTTTTTTTCCCAACCGTAGTCCCTACCAACTTGCAGTTTCTCATCCATGCCCCTTATAAGACAACTCCAAACCGTGAAACGATTAATTTCTCGGATTCTCAGAATCAAACCATCACCGAGAACATCATTGAACTCTATAAGAGCGTTTTGATCGACATGGCGGAACGGAAGGTATTGGATGTGGAGACCATGGGCCATTTTCCACTCTCCTCTCAAAACGGCGAACTTTCTCAAAAATTGTTTGAAGCATCTGTTTTTCTCTTTAAAACACATCCGTTGATTCCAACAAGAGAGGGTGGATATGCATTGCCCGCATCGCTGTTTTCCTTGAACGGCGAACTCGATCATACGTTTTTCTATGAATCGAAGATACATACTCTATTTGATAAAACAGCATGGATAGATGAAGCATTCTATAAACCGATACATCTCGTACTTAAACGTTTTTTGAACAGCTACTTGGATGTCATGGAATACAAGCTAAATGACATTCTTCATAGCATTACTGAACCCTATTTAGCGCAACAAAGCAATGAATGGATGGGAATGTTATACGGTGAATTTGATAAAGCCAAACACTATGTCAGTCTTTATCTATTAAATCGACCGTTAGCACGTCTCGAAGATGGGAGCCAAATCCCTTTTAAATCCGAAAGAGGGGATATTCAAGTCTATATCCATCCGGGGATGTCTACTCGTTTTCAGTGCTTGCACCCTGATACCACTGTATCGACGGGCGCTAAAAGCTTTTTGAACTCTATCGGAGTTAAGTCCCCCGATATTATTGACGAGATCAAAGAGTTTATTCTTCCGACGTTAACAACACTTTCAAAAGATCCGGATTCAACAGAAACCTATCTACAAGGGATGGGAGCACTTTTAGAAATCTACAACGATTCAGAACCATCCAATCGATCACGAATAGTTGAACTCATCAAAAATTCTCCGTGTATTCTCTCGATACATAGTGCAGAGCGAAAATGTGTACGCCCAAATGAAGTTTATCTTCCTACAGCGTCATTAAAGCGATGGTTTGCAGGAGATATGTCGATCACTATGATGGATGATGAGTTGTGGAGTCTCCTTAATGAAACAGAACTAGGTACGTCATTGCCTTTCCAAACACGTCCGGTGATTCAAACAATGGCTCCCCATATTGATTCAGCACACAAAGAGCGCTTGCGTCATACTCCATTGGTCGTTGATAGAGGAGGGGATGACTTTAGTTGGGAAGGGCTTGAACATCTATTGTCCACACCGATCGATAAAGAACTCAGCCTTATCATCTGGGATTTTCTAATTACTTATCTGGATGAAAAACGAAATATTCTTCGAGGATACTACCGATGGCAGAGTTCGACTAATAATCATGAAAAAGAGTTTGACTCAAAAATATGTGTGCTGTTGAAACAGACTGCATGGTTGTATAATCATAATGGAGATGCATATAAGCCTACTGAACTCAAACCGGATGCTTTGATGGAAGAGTATGGATACGATTCTCTCAGTGTAAACGTAAAAGAGTCATTGGCACTTCTATCATTTAAAACCGATGCGATCGAAGAACTCGAAAAACAGGGATATAAAATTATAACCCCCGATGAAGCAGAAGCATTTGAAGCTTTTCAAAAAGTAAAACAGCAAGCGATCGAAGAGGATGAACCCATTCTTTGGAATCCTGCGTCACCAAATATCGGTACATGGGTGAGCGAAGCCGATCCTGATATGGAAACACAAATCGAGCAACCGGAATTTAAACCAAAAAAACCAAGAGACCTTCGCAACCAAACACCTCAGAGTTTTTTTGAGGAAGAGGAAGAAGAGCAATATAGACCTTTCGTCCCTAAAGTAATCCGAAAACATATTGGAGAGTGGAGTGAGCGGTATGTTTATCGCTATTTGCAAGATTTTTGTGAAGAGAACAAAGACAAAGGATATCATGTCCGTTGGATGAACGAGGAAAAGAACGTCGGATGGGGATATGACTTTGTTTTGATGAGGGGGGAGAAGGAACTTCGCTATATCGAAGTCAAAGGACGCGCATCCAATACCAGTGAAATCGAAATATCCAAAACCCAATGGGAATTTGCCAAATTCCTTTTTGATAAAGGGGAAGGGGATAAGTATTCGATCTTCATCGTACAAAATGCCGGTAAGTCTTATGCAAAATTGATCCCAATAAATAATCCGGTGAAGATGTGGTTGGATGGGAATTTGAGTATGTTGAAGATTGAGTTGACATACTAATCGGTTTAAATAAAATGTGGGGGCTAATTTATGAGAGCAAATAGAGATGATTTTTCTAAAAGTACTATTGAAACTTTAAAAGCCAGGGTCGCTCATAAATGTTCCAATCCATCATGTAGAGCGATTACTGCCGGACCTTCCGCTGATCCAAATAAGTCGAATAATATTGGAGAGGCTGCACATATTTCAGCTGCTGCTCCTGGTGGTCCGCGATATGATTCTTCAATGTTTGCTGAAGAAAGAAAATCTATTAAAAATGCAATTTGGCTTTGTTCAAATTGTTCCGATAAAATTGACAAAGATTCGGAAGCCTATCCAATTGCTTTGTTACAAGAATGGAAATCAGAAGCTGAAAGGCTGGCTCTTGAAGAACTTGGGAAACATCCTATATCCGTAGACATTCAGCACGAAGGGATTTTAGATCTTTTTGAAGTATATGGAAGATGGAGAGTTCAAACAGAAATAAATTTGAGCCCTGATTTGGTTTTGTCAACGCGCGAGGAACAAATAGAAAAATTATACGAAATACTAAAAAAACAGCCATCAAAAATAATTATTTCTTCTCAGGCAGAATCAGAAAGTTATGCATTTACTATTTGTGCACTTCATTCCAATGAAGAATTTGATTCTAAAGTTTTTGTTGTAAAAAATCAAGTTTCATGGGATACATTGATAAAAACATCTGAAGCTAAAATTTTGATCCCATATTTATTTATACCTGATGCCATAGGTTCTGCCATTGAAAATGGTCATATTGTAATAGAGGTTTGTGAGCAACAAAACAATCAAAATAAATCCAATACTATTCACTTGCCAATAATTCGTAAAAGTCAAAAAATTCTTTCTTTGGAGTCTATGGGATTCTCGCATGATCAGGCATGGGAGATAATCAATGAAACGAAAGGTTATCTGCATGCAATTATCAAACACCGATTGCTCAAACCTTTTGAATCTGCTAAGCCAGATTGGATTAGCAGATACGAAATTAATATTCTTTCAACAATATTATTTGTGAATAGTTGGGAAAGAGATAATCTTTTCGATCAAAAGATGATTGAATTATTAGCGGATGAGCCTTATTCACGATATGAAGAAATTTTATTTGATTTAAAAAGCGAAAAAGAAGCACCTATTCGATTGGTTGGTAATGTATGGCAAGTTGTTTCAAAGATTTACCTTTGGGAAATTATAAATCTTAAAATTCCAAAATTACAAATTGAGAAATTGGAATCGATTGTATTCAATGTCTTCACTGAAATTGATCCGCGATTTGAAGTTGCAGCACATGATCGCTGGTCGGCTTATGATAAACAATTAAATTATTCTGGTGAACTTCGTGAGAGTCTTTCAGACACAATGTGTTTAATGTCGCTTTTTTGGAATAATGATTATGGTCATAAACATTGGATTAAAAAGGTTTTTAATGTAAATTTACATGTTGCAGCATGGTTCTCATACAACGGTCAACTAAGAGCTTTGGCTGAGGCTAGTCCAGAATATTTTTTAGAAGCGCTTGAACAATCGATAAATTCTATTGCTACTACCCAGCTGGAACTTCTTTTTGAAGATGGCGGTGATATGGGGGGATGTTTTCATTGCAACTTACTGTGGGCATTAGAAACAATTTCATGGAATAGAGAATATATAGTCAAAATTGTTAAGTTGCTGTCTAAACTAAGTTCTATACCTATTGCAAGTAGAATGAGCAATCAGCCGATGAATACTTTAAATACTATTTTCTTAGGTTGGGTTAACTATACAAGTTTGACACATCATGAAAAAATTCAAATTCTTGAACACCATCTATGCAAAAAATATCCTCAAATTACTTGGAAACTTTTATTGAGCTTATTACCTAATATGCATGCAGTTACGTCGGGTATCAGTAAGCCAAAATATCATGATTGGGATGAATCAACAACTAATGAAGTTTATCAAAATGAGTATGTGGATTATGTGCATGAAATAAATCGATTAATTGAATCTTTTGTTAGTGATGAAAGTTCTCCATGGCTTGATATATTTGATCATATAGATAATTTTGAATTTGAAACTTCAACCAAGATCATCAATCACTTTATTTCTATGAATAAAATGAAATTTGATGAACCATTTCAATTAATATTAGCTAATAAATTAAGAGATGAAATCCATCAACAGCGCCGATATACAAATGCACGATGGGTGAAGCCAGAAGAATTTATTAGTGGGTGCAAACCTACAAATAGGGTTTTTTCCCTATCCGTTTTAAAGTTAGCTTAAATTCATTCTACGAGCCTCTACAAATCATTTTTACATTTTAGTATCAGTTATAGATACGGATAACGTTTTTATCGCATCCATATCGAATTCATCTTCTATCGGCTTTTCCGTAAAATCGTACTCCCCGTAAAAGTTGATGTGCTGCCAGTGGATAATCGAGCCGCTTTTAAGGGCATTGATAATTTTGTTGTGCTGTTCAGGATCTTTTTCTTTGGCAAGCAGGTTTGAAAAATAGAGATAGTTCCAACATATAATCGAGTTTTGAATTAGTCGTAGTGCGTTGCTGGCAATATCTTGCTCTTCTTTAGTGGCATAAAAATATTCTCCGCTGTTTCCAAAAAAAACTGCTTTAGAAAATTTGTTTGCGCTTTCCACTTTATTGAGCTGTTTCTCGATCTGCTGCCGTAAGCTAACGTCGTCGATATAGTTAAGCAGAAACTGTGTCTTGATGATACGGCCAAATTCTCTAAGTGCCTGATAAAGCTTATGTTTGCGCGAATAGGATGTCAGACGCTTAAGTAGCTGTGATGCACTGACGCGCCGCTCTTTAATGGTGATTATCAAACGAATCATCTGCTCCCACTGCTCTTCGATGATGGAGGTGTTGATCTGCTTAACCGGCAGTAACGTATAACCGTTATCCCGGTAAAGCTTTTTAGGCTCGAATGCATAAAGCTGCTGGTCTTTGAAATTCTTGATCCGTGGTGCGAAGCTAAATCCAAGTAAATGGGTCAGTGCGAATATCACTTCACTGTAACCGAATGTATCCGTTGAGTGGATATCGCTTTGAATTACCTCCCGATGCATTAGACCGTCAATGACATACGCTGCTTCACGCTCGCTGGCATTGATCACTGTCGTATAAAACAGCCGGTGCGATTCATCGACAAAACTGTACCGGCTAACACCACGCCCCAATCCAAAATACTTGAACGAATATCCTGAATTAAGCGAATCGACGCTGAGATTAAATTTCTGCCCATCACTGGCGGTATGATTTTTATCAGGATTGGCACGAAAGAGTTTAGGGATATTTAGTGTTTCGGTAAACGCAAGTACAGCGTCATTGGCTTCTTGGAGCATATCAGGCGAGAGGTACCATGTGCGAATATGATCGATATCGTGCACTGATATGCCTTTGGATATCTTCGCCATCTTTGGGATGCTGATGTTACATCCATACCCGATAATGGAGGCGTAGAGGGCATTAGATTTTGGGGCGCGATGATGCAGCGTCCTCGTGTGATGATGAAATTTTATTCCAAATATAGCTAACCGGTCGATTTGACGAAGCACGTCAATGAGAGGGATGAATTTCTCTTTTGGCAGATAGGAATTTAATCCATCCTCCTCTTCGCGCTTTTCGAGTTTAGGGGTATGTACAATAAACGATCCATCTCCTTTAGCATGAAAAAAGCTGTTGATTCCTTTGATCACATTATTGTTAACGTTGCGGTAGATTCCATCAAGCTCACCTCTTAAATCATCAAGTATACCGATTGAAGATTTCAACTTATCCATTCCATAGCGCTTGATATAGAGTTCTTTAGCTCGGTTGTATTCGCCCGTATCAATCAAATAATCATTAAATGCACGGTAGCGATAGGAGTTTTTGAGATTGAGTGATCCTGATTTGATCCCCTCGGCGATGGCTATAAAGAGAAACATTTTATACAGTGATATCCGAAACGGCTCGTCTACACTACTTTGAAGAAGAGCGTTTTTTTCCTCTTCGCCCAAAAATTCTATTGGCAGCTTTGCGGTGACGTTTCCTCCGGTAGTTTTAAAGAAGGCAATCGCTTTAAGCAGCGACTTATCCGATTCTTTATCATCGAACTCCAATGCTTTAATAATATCAGAGACGCGGTTTTGAAGTTTACGGGAACGCTCTTCGAGTATAGCGTGATAACCCATATGATCTTCCAGTTCATCATGTGTATCCAGATACGTTTTTTTCTCCTCTTCATCAGCGATCATCGCTTCGACTTGGACGCTGATAAGGCGAATTTTTTCATCTGAACCGATATCAGAAGTGAGCATTTTTTTAATGGAATGGAGTTTTGGGATTAGGCGGTTTTTGACCAGATCGGCGATTTCAACAGAAGCTTTTGAACGCGACTGTCTTTGAAGGAAATATGCATTCTGATGTTCACGTAAAGCGGAGAGTTTGGCGCTTTGGACCGATTGAATCAGTATCTCACAGAGTTGATCGCTTCGCATCCTTGTCTGATGTGCAACGAAACAAATCAGATCGAACTGCTGTTTGTGTTTTGCTTTTCGCAGTATTTGGTGCACATCGCTTTTTTCTACCCATTGCGCATAGTGGCGGGCAGTATTCTCTTCCAGTCTAATGTCACGGATAATATTGGTTAGTGATGTATGTATATTGCGAAGTGTCTCATAGGTACGGACTTCTTCTTTAATTTTCGAAGGCTTGAGTGAATGGGAGAACTTCTTGAATCGTGCAATAGTGTAGCGCCCTGGCAGTGTTTCATCAGTTTGTAAAAAAAGTTCCAGTGGTTTTAGTGCCGTATGGGTCGAATACGACTTCAACCTCTCGAAGATATTTCCACGATGCGTATTCATCGCTTCGGTGATGATTTTGGAAAGAAAGGTATAGGATGGCACTTCGTATCGATAAGCAATAGCTGATTCAACCAATGCATAAAATATTGCTTTAGGGGTAGAGAGCCCAACTATGAGTCTTTGAGACTCATTTATCAATTTTTGTTTGAGGTTTTCATCCGGTGCCATATAACCAAAATATTCTCGGATCATTTTTTTGTAGAGGGAAATAGTATTTTTTGCTGATGAGACATCATCAATCTTTAGATCATAGCGTCTTGCAATATAGTCGATATCGTTTTCATGAAACATGCCTGGTTCATAAAATGAACGTGTCACTTTAAAATATCCGAACATCGCTATGAATCTTACCTTATTGATAGC
The DNA here is from genome assembly GCA_028697025.1 of Candidatus Izemoplasmatales bacterium. Lineage (GTDB taxonomy): Bacteria > Bacillota_I > Bacilli_A > Izemoplasmatales > Hujiaoplasmataceae > UBA2289. The sequence goes on from JAQVFZ010000029.1 coordinate 8,160, forward strand.
TTTATCAATGGCGATCATCTGACGTAAAATAGTGGACGGTAATGAAAAAACTTCTTGTCTCGATTCATTGTTGAGAACTGGAGGGGTTTCGAACTCTTTTTTCTGAGCATGATTGAGGATTTTTAGATAGGTCATTTATTCTCCGATAGAGATCGTCATGGAATGGTTTGATTAATCGATATCAAAAACTATACTCTTTACAGATTTTCGATTAAATTTATAGAGAAGTCCTTTTAGGTCATTGGAAGATTGAATCTTCCAATGATCAAGTTTATTAAAACCAATACGATGGATAAGTATTTTTTTGATCAAGATTTAGGTACAGCAGAGCTACAACAACTAAAATTATTGCACCTACTAAGGTTGGAAGTCCTAAAAATGACCAGCTGGCACCTGTGAGAAAAACGATCAACGGATTAGAACCCGCAGGTGGGTGGACGGTTTTTGTTGCAATCATTACCGCTATTGCTGTTGCTAGGGCCAAAGCCATACTCCACCATTCAATTCCGACAAAGTGATAAAAGGATAAACCTATTAATGTCGATAAAAAATGACCCGCAATAACATTCCGAGGTTGTGAAAATGGACTTTTTGGATATGCAAATAATAAGACACATGAGGCTCCAAATGATCCTAATACTAGGGGTTCATCTATTGCTTCTGTCAAAAAGCCAATTATTGCTATTGCAATTAGCCCGCCGAACCAAGCAAATATTATTGACTTGACCGGCACTGATGGCGGGAGAGACATACGTTCTCCCCTAAATTTTTTAAAATATGCACTCATGTGAATCCTTAATGTTCTATAGGAGTAATGAGTTCACCATTTAAATTGAATTTCGGTGAGATTGTTATACCAATCCATGAATGTAGCATGCTAGCCCACAATTCGATACCTTCTAAGGCTTTAGCAATTAATATTTGTCCTCTGATGGAAGTTGCTTCATGTACTTCAATATATTCAAGTCCCATAATACTATGATGTTCGTCGGCTTCAACATGAACATCAAAATAATCATGTCCAATACCCAATAAATGCATTTTAGGCGATATAGCTTTAAAAAAATCATTTGAACAACGTTCAATCCCACTGTTTAGACCAACCAACCATTTTTCACGATCTTGTTCTATAGCCATTTGATAAGCATAATTGACACAAGCATTTGTTTCTCTGGTTGCGATAGTGTTATAAACTTCATCTTTACTATTGATGATTTTATTTTTAAGCATCCAATCCATGAGCATAGCTGAATGATCTGCTTCTCCATATGCATGCTTTGCATAAAAAGGCATCATAGAGGTTTCACTAAGGGGTGTTAATGCAAGCATTAATCCCATAACTTTTGGAAATGTATCAGAGTGATAGTACAACTGACAAACGGCATTTTTAAATTCTTGAGGATCTTGAATATTGTCTAGCCATTTAAAAAATGGCATATTTTTTACACATTGTGAAGCATTATAGATTGGTTCAACAATCCAATTATGCTTAAGTTCAAGAGCGCTTAATTGCTCTTCATTGATTTCTTCGTAAATTGTAGTGTTAACATCTGTCATTTGATATCCTTTTTTTTATTTGGTTTTTGAATACATATCGTGAAGCCGTATTAATGTTTATATTGTTCGCCTCCTATGGTTAGTTAAACAAACGTTTGTTTGATAAAATAAGCAAAAAAAATCAATCAAACTTTGCAATTAATTTTTTGCCGATTCTGAGGTACGAATCAGAGTTATTATAGAGGTTCATCATCATAATTGCTCCTTGCCATGAAGCAACCGCTTCCGAGGCAATTTCTTTTGATAAATGTGAATCAAAATTATTTTTAAGAATTTCAATCAGGGCATGTTCCCAATTTGTAAAATAAGCAATAATTTCCTCTTTAAACTCAGGAAGATCGTGTGCAACTTCGAGAGCTAAATTGCCAAGCAAGCACCCTCCGGCACTTTTTAAAAAATATTCATCATTTTTTTTAACGAATTGAATCATCTTATCTTTATCACTTAAATTGGTTTGATATGCAATGCTGAAAATATGTTGATTAAAATATTCATGAATATATTTAAGAGATTCTAAACCAATTTGTTCTTTGCTTTTAAAATAATGGTACATACTTCCTTTTATAAGTCCACATGCCTCTCCAATATTTGCCATAGTTGTATTGTGATAACCATGTATTTTAAAAAGAGCAACTGACTCTTTAATGATAGATTCTCTGTCTGTTTTTATAATTGGCATTCTTTTATCCAAACGATTGTTTGGGAAAATAATACACTATTAAAAATAAGTTGTCAATAGTGTTGTCATAAGAGTTAGAATAAATTTAGTTAATCATTTTCTGTAGCTGGTATCCACCGATACAGTGTCGCCAACGATACTCCAAGATCTTTGGCAACATCGCGCGGCGGTACTCCACTGGAGAGAAGTTTTTTAGCGGAGGCAATTTTACTATCGGTCATGGTTCGCTTTCGTCCCCCTTTACGTCCAAGTGCACGAGCGACTTCTAATCCTGCGCGGGTACGCTCAACAATAAGTTCGCGCTCCATCTCTGCAAGACTAGCCATCACATGAAAAAAGAAACGCCCCGATGGTGTACCGGTATCGATCGAATCAGTAAGGCTTCTAAAATGGATACCATTGGCATTAATCTCACCGACAAGTGCAATCAGATTTTTAACGCTTCTCCCAAGACGATCAAGTTTCCAAACAATTAATGTGTCTCCACTTCGTAACATTTCGAGTGCTTTGGTAAGTCCGGGACGTTCAGCTCTGGTTCCGCTGATGGTATCTTCATAGATACGTTCGCATCCGGCTTTCTCTAATGCCTCTTTTTGCAAAGCGAGATTTTGATCAGTAGTCGATACTCGTGCATATCCGATCAGCATCATGTCTCCTTTTATTCTTAATACTCATAAAAAGTGTAGTATATTTGAAATTAAATTCAAGAATAGTTTTTGAGAAATATTATATCCCTGTTTTAGGGGAGGTTAAACTTTTCTAATTTTTATTCTCAAAAACCACCGTTTATAAGAAGAGCTGAAATAGTTAAAGGGAAAGAGTTTTAGTTGATTAAGCTACTTTTAAAGCGCATAGGGAAAAAAACCTATTTGTAGGTTTACACCCATTTATGAACTTATCCTCCATCTTGAACGACACACCGAGCCCTTAAGAGATGAAGCAAAAGAGAAAAATTATCTCTTCTATCTCCTCTCCCCTCGTAAAGGTACTTCAACCTCTCAACGACTCGTGCCGACGCCGATGGAATCCGGCAAATGGAATCACAGTTATCTTAGAGCGTTTT
>JAQVFZ010000030.1 GCA_028697025.1 Candidatus Izemoplasmatales bacterium
AGTCGATCCTTTTTGTTGAGGGAATTGTCGTTGAGAATGAGATTAACGATTCAAATAGCAATTCTAGTGTTAAACTGATTGTCACCGACGGCGTCGACTCAATATATTTAGTCAAGAGAAAAACAAAACCTACAGATTTGGACTTTTTTAAAGAAATTGAAATCGGCATGGGAATTAAAGCGAAATGCTATGCTCAGTACGACTCGTACTATGGTGAAGTTACATTGAGTGTTCTCAACATCGCTAGATCAGAAACGCAAATCGATGACAATAGAAGAGAAGATAACTACGAAAACAAAAGGGTTGAGTTGCACTTGCATACGAAAATGTCGACACTTGATGGTGTCAATGACATTGAAGAGTATGTCAATCGTGCGATAAGTTTTGGCCATACAGCACTAGGAGTAAGCGATCACGGTTCGGTCCAATCCTTCCCTAATTTCGAAAAATATGTTAAGGATAAATCTATAAAACCGTTGTATGGTTTAGAGATGGTTTTTGTCGATGATGAAAATATAACCATAACAAGAGGAGAATACCAAGGATTATTATCAGATGCGACTTATGTGATATTTGATATCGAGACAACAGGCTTATCGCTTAATTATGATACTTTGATTGAAATAGCTGGTATTAAAGTGAAGAACGGAGCGATATTGGGTGAATTCTCCGAACTAATCGATCCCGATATGACAATATCCAAATTTACAGAAAATTTAACTCAAATTACCAACTCAATGTTAAAAGGCAAAAGAAAACTAAAAGAAGTTTTAAAGGATTTTCGAGAATTTTCGAAAGATACAATTCTTGTGGCTCACAATGCAGATTTTGACGTTGATTTTCTCGCCTACAATTATCGTGTATTAGGAATTGACAACAAGATTAATCCTTCCATTGATACGTTGATGTTGGCGAAAGTATTGAATCCTGAAAAATCTCGTTATGATTTAAAAACCATGAGTCGTCATTATAAAGTTAATTTGGATGGCCACCATCGGGCTATCAATGATACTAAAGCCTTGTTTGAGATTTTCTTGCATATGATAAAGCAATTACGAAAAGACGGATTCAATCGTTTTCAAGATTTAAATCTGATAATTGATCATAAAGAAGTTTATAAATACCCATTCCCTAAACATGTTAATCTCTTGGTGAGGGAACAAGAAGGTTTAAAGAACCTATACATGATTCTATCTGAAGGTTTAACGACTTATTATGACCGAGAAGCAAAAGTGCTGAAAAGTTACCTTGATAAACATCGTAATGGACTTCTGGTTTCAAGTGGCTGTTATAATTCCCGTTTTTTTGAGATTGCGATGAACAAAACGAGAAGGGAATTAGTTAAAGAAGCCAAATATTATGATTATCTAGAAGTGCAACCGCTGAGTTTTTTCCGTTTTATGGAGACAGAAACTCCTAATTGGCGTAATGTCGTCCAAAGGGTAATTAAAAAAATAGTTGAGGTGGGTAAAGAGCTTAACATACCTGTTGTGGCGACGGGAGACGTTCATCATCTTGATCCTAGCGATTACAAATATCGAGAAATTATGATTAACACACCTTTGGTAGGCGGAGGAGGATTCCACGACCTTTACTACAAGGAATTCAAACCCAACCAATATTTCATGACTACCGAAGAAATGATGGAAGAATTCTCGTTTTTGGGCAGCGATGTTGCTTATGAAATCGTTGTTAAAAACTCTCAAGCTATTGCCAATTTAGTTGAAGACATCACCATTATTCCTAATGGTTTGTACGCTCCAACCGACGAATTCTTAGCTGAAAAGGGAGTCCCTTCAATCAAAACTAAAGTTGAACACATGGTTAACGACAAGGTAAGAGAATTATATGGAGACCCTCTACCTGAAATCGTTAAGAATCGTGTGGAAAAAGAATTGAATAGTATTATCGAACATCATTTTTCAACCATATATTACATATCTCATCTATTGGTTAAAAAATCTTTGGATGATGGATATTTAGTTGGCTCTAGAGGGTCTGTGGGTTCCTCGTTCGTTGCGACTCTGATGGGGATAACTGAAGTCAATCCGTTGCCACCTCATTACGTTTGTCCTAAATGTCATTTCAATGCATTCAAAAAAACAGAAGATGAAATCAAGGCGTATGGACAGAATGATTTTGAAAAAGAATATCATGACGTATTTGAAAATTCAGATGCGGGTTGGGATTTGCCAAAAGCTGAATGCCCAATCTGTAATACGAAATTGCATCGTGATGGTCACGACATTCCTTTCGAAACATTTTTGGGATTCAAAGGCGACAAAACACCTGACATCGACTTGAATTTCTCTGGTGAATATCAGGGAGAAGTCCATGAATATATCAGAAAACTCTTCGGGGTTAACTATGCTTTTAGAGCCGGCACAATCGGTACATGTGCAGCAAAAACATCTTTTGCTATGGTTAAGGAATATTATAATAAACTCAATATAAAGCGAAAACGACAAGGTTTGGAACCGCTATTCGTAAGACATGCTGAAATGGCTAGATTAGCCAAAGGAATTGAAGGATCGAAGAGAAGTTCGGGGCAACATCCAGGCGGAATAGTGGTGGTTCCGAACAATCGCAGTATTTATGATGTCACGCCTATCCAATATCCAGGTGATAGCAAAGATACTTCTTGGAAAACGACTCACTATGAATACCACTCATTCGAAAACAATCTGTTTAAATTGGATGTCTTAGGTCATGATGATCCGACTGTTATTCGCTATTTAATGGATCTAGTTAAGCAAAATCCACAAGATTTCCCTTTCAGCAAGCCTCAAGATATACCTGTTGATGACATTGATGTCTATAGGATGTTATCGGGTACAGAAGTTTTGGGCTTGACCAGTGATGACATCATGTCTGATGTCGCATCTTATGGCGTCCCTGAATTAGGAACCAGCTTTGTTAGGGGCATGCTCTCGGAATCAAAACCAAAATCGTTCGCTGATTTAGTGAAAATCTCTGGTTTATCACATGGAACAGATGTATATTATGGCAATTCACAAACCCTTATTTTGGGTAAAAATCGTGAGTTTGGCAAGATTGATTTTAAAGATGTCATTGGTTGTCGAGATGATATCATGGTTCACTTGATTTCCTATGGTTTGAATCCGGATTTAGCTTTTGAAATTATGGAATTTGTCAGAAAAGGAAAAGCTATTACCAATCCTAACAAATGGGCGACTTATGCTGATGAAATGCGCAGGTACGACGTCCCGGAATGGTATATCTGGTCGTGTTCTAAAATTAAATACATGTTCCCGAAAGCTCATGCGACGGCTTATGTTTTAATGGCAATGAGGATTGCATGGTTCAAACTGTATCAACCAATCTATTTTTACTCTTCCTACTTTTCAAAAAGAGCAGTAACATTTGACGTGGATGTTTTTTATGGTGGAGAAAAAGCTATTATCGACAAACTAAACGAAATTAAAACCAAGGGAAAAGAAGCCACCAATCGCGAACAAGATTTGCAAACCGTATTGGAAGTGGCTTTGGAAATGGTCAAACGCGGTTTTGAATTCCGACCAATCGATTTATATCGCTCTTTAGTCAAGGATTTTGTTATCGACACTGATAAGAAAGGATTAATCCTGCCTTTTATCGTTATTGATTCCATGGGTGAAAAAGCTGCTCAATCTGTTATAGATGCAAGAAATGAGAAGGAATTTATTTCTAAGCAAGACATTAAGAACAGAACTAAATTATCTAATGTCTTGTTTGAAAAACTCGAAGAATTGGGTGTGTTTGATGGTATGATAGATAAAAATCAAATTTCTATCTTTGATTTTTAAGCAGCCATCATCTAATCTTCATAATTTTGTATTATAATTATTCTAGATTATTATTGGAGGTTTTATTATGAGAATGAGTAGTTCTAATCCGGTTTTCAGACAAGCTAACAGTTACACTCTTGCATCTGACAAACCGATAACTTATGCCAATGTGGCGATTAAGACAATTATTTTATTGACCGTCGCTGCAATTAGCGCTTATTTGACGATGACAAATCTTGATACTATCAATATTGGCTGGATTATCGGGGCAATGATAGTAGCTTTTATCGCCGTCATTGTAGGTACGAGATCTGTAAGGGTCGCTCCATTTGCTGCCATAATTTACGCTGTTGCGGAAGGATTGGTTTTGGGAATGGTTTCTGTCTTATACATGTTTTATTATGGTAATCAAATTGTCCCTACAGCTTTAGCCACCACTTTTATTGTTTTCTTGGTCATGTTGTTGCTATTTTCGACCAACATCATCAAGGTCAATCAGAAATTCGCTTCATTCATGGTGGTTGCCTTAATAAGCGTAATAATCATGAGTCTGTTATCGATATTTATTGACATGGGCGAATTATATTATATAGTTGTTTTCATTTCTGCAGCTTTATCAGCTTTTTTCTTACTGTTGGACTTTCAAAGAATAAAGGATTTTGTGGATTCAGGAACTGATCACAGAGTCGGATGGATTCTGTCCCTAGGTCTAATGGTAACAATAGTTTGGATTTATGTTGAAATGTTGAGACTTTTGGCAATATCGTCCAGAAGATAAATATTTCCGGTTGCATAAGTAACGATATTTGTTATAATATAGTTAATACGATGATAAAGCAGTAGTAATTAGGATATTGAGATTTCAGAGAAAAATGCATTTTGCTGTGAGCATTTAATCCCAATCTAATGAATTCGGCTTTTGAGTGAGATTAACAATCTCCGTAAATCTTGCGTTAAAGATAAGTTAAGTGCTAGTTTTACTAGAACTAAGGTGGTACCACGGTTAATACAATCGCCCTTAACAGGGGCGATTTTTTTATTTTTGGAGGAACTTATGGAAAACAAATTGAAACAGATGGCAGTACTTGCAAGTGATGCAATAGAGAAATGCAATACAATTAATGAGCTAATGGACGTTAAAGCTCTTTATTTAGGCAAGAAGAGCGAATTTAACGCCATTATGCAAGATTTGAAGGGCTTATCGGATGAAGAAAAGCCGAGAATCGGGAAAATGGTCAATGAAGCCAAACAAGCAATATCGGCTTTGATAGAAGAACGTAAGAATCATATAGACAGGGAAAAGATTGATGCGCTTTTAAAGGAACAGACAATCGACATTACCCTTCCTGGCAAAAAAATTGCTGTCGGCCATAAACACATATTGACGAAAATAATTGAAGAAATCGAAGATATTTTTGTTGGTTTGGGGTACACAATCAAGGAAGGCCCTGAGGTTGAATCTGACAAATATAACTTTGAAATGCTTAATCTTCCTAAAGATCATCCGGCGCGCGAAATGCAAGATTCTTTCTATATTACCGAAGAAACCTTGTTAAGAACTCATACGTCTCCGGTTCAAGTTAGAAGTCTTTTAGCCAATACTAATCAAGAGCCGCTAAAAATTATCTGTCCAGGCGTTGTTTACCGTAAGGACGATGATGATCAAACCCATTCTCATCAATTTATGCAGATTGAAGCTTTGGTAGTCGACGAAAAGGCAACTCTGGCAGATTTAAAAGGAACTTTATTACTGATAGCCAAAAAACTGTTCGGTGAAAATCGAGAAATCAGGTTGAGACCTTCATACTTCCCGTTTACTGAGCCGTCAGTAGAAGTTGATGTCAGTTGCTTTAAATGCAATGGTGTCGGCTGTTCAATGTGCAAACAGACAGGTTGGATAGAAATATTAGGTGCGGGAATGGTTAATAATAATGTTCTCAAAGCTGCTGGTTATGATACCGACAAGTATCAAGGGTTTGCTTTAGGCATGGGCATCGAAAGAATAGCAATGCTAAAATATGGAATTGAAGATATCAGGCATTTATATATGAATGACCTACGCTTCAATTCACAATTTTAGGAGGTAAATTTATGAAAGTATCCATTAATTGGCTAAATCAGTACTTCGCTGAAAAACTTGATCCTAAAGATTTAGTCAAAAAATTCAATTTGATGAGTCAAGAAGTCGCTGGTCTTGAAAAATTGGTTGATATAGACGGTCTGATAATCGGTCACGTCAAATCCGCAGTTAAACATCCAGACGCAGACAAATTAAAAGTCTGCATGGTCGATGTTGGTGACGAAGAACTTCAAATAATTTGTGGTGCGCCAAATGTTGATGCAAATCAAAAAGTGATTGTCGCAAGAAGTGGAGTTACTCTACCAGGAGATTTCAAAATTAAGAAAGCGAAAATCAGAGGAATTGAATCCAATGGCATGATTTGCTCTTTGGCAGAATTGGGCATACAGGCGTTTGACAGCAATGAGCTTGGGATTTTTGTTCTTGGAGAAGATGCTCTTCCGGGGGAAGACCCGTTAAAATATCTTAATCTCGATGACCAAGTCTTGGAATTGGATTTGACTGCAAATCGGGCAGATTTGTTGTCTCTTAGAGGTGTCGCATATGATACAGCTGCGATGTTGAATATAATTCCCTCATTTCACGAGCCACAAGTCATAAGAGAAACAACAGAAAACCCTGTCAGTATCTTTACACAGACGAAAAATTGTCAAGTGTATTATGGACAGCTTATTGAAAATATCACCATAAAACAAAGTCCTTACTGGTTGAAATCAAGACTTATTGCTTCTGGAATCAGACCAATTAACAATGTTGTTGACATTACAAATTATGTCATGCTTGAATATGGCCAACCACTTCATGCCTTTGACTATGATAAAATCAATAGCGATAGAATTTTAGTAAGAGATGCAATGGATCAAGAAGAAATTATTACCTTGGATGGCGAAAAAAGAGGACTTTTGAAAGGCGATATCGTCATTACTGACGGCGAAAGACCGATTGCATTGGCCGGTGTCATGGGAGGGTTAAATACGGAAATCGACGCTTCATCCAGAAGAGTTCTTTTGGAGAGTGCAGTTTTTAATTCGATAAAAATTCGTAAGACCGCATTGAGACTAAACTTGAAAAGCGAATCATCCAGTCGTTTTGAAAAAGGCATAGATGCAAGAAAAACATTAGAAGCGTTGAATTATGCTTCTGAATTATTGGTTAGATACGCAGATGCTATAATCGTTGGCAAGCCAAGCTTTTTCAACACAATTAATCCAAAGAAAAAAACCATAACTCTTTCAATGGATAAACTGATTAAAGTGACCGGTCTTAAGTTCGAGGAAGACGATGTAGAAAAAATCTTTAACAGACTAAGATTTGATTTTAAGAAAAAAGGCGATACTTTTATTGTCACAATACCTTCCAGAAGACCGATGGAGAGTTATCAAGACCTAATCGAAGAAATAGTCAGAATTCACGGTTACAACATGATTCCGCTTTCAATTCCGGTTACGCCAACTCAGGGCGGGTTGAACAAAAAGCAAAAAACCAAAAGATTAATTCGCAATTTTTTTGTGGGCAAAGGCTTCTACGAAACAAAGACTTATTCTTTGGTAACGGAAGAAATGGCAAGAAAATATGACAAAGAGACATTACCGACAATCAAAATTTTAAATCCTTTGACCAAAGAACGAGAATATTTGAGACACTCTATAATTCCATCTCTAATTAACGTCTTGATATATAACAAAGCGAGAAAAATTGAAGATGTTTTCATTTTTGAAACTGCCAATACTTATTTTAAAAATGATGAACAAGAGAAATTGGCTTTTTTACTTAATGGTAAAAGCGATTATTCGCTATGGCAAGGTTTGGATAAGGAAATAGATTTTTATCATCTAAAGGGTGTAATCGAAGCTTTGCTAGAGCAACTCAAAATTACCAATTATTCAATTCGAGCAAGCTTAAGTCCGCTACCTAATCTTCATCCGGGAATTAGCGCTGAACTTCTTTTTGGTGAAGAGGTTGTTGGTTTCTTTGGCAGACTTCACCCAGAAGAGGAACACCGCTTCGGATTGAAGGATGTGTATGTTTGCGAATTGGAATTAAAGAAACTGTACGAAAGTTCAGAAAAACAAGAAATGACATATGTAGAAGTCTCTAAATACCCACCAATTGAGAGAGATTTGGCGATCTATGTAGCCAATGAAATATCCGCTCATGAAATTATTGAAGTAATAAAGAAAACAAATAAAAAGCTACTTAATTCAGTAGAAATATTTGATGTTTATTATGATCAAAATAAAGAAAACAAAAAGTCAATAGCTTTAAGGCTAGAGTTTTTAAGTTATGACAGAACTCTAGAAGCTAGAGAAGTTGATGAGCAGATTAGTAAAATAATAGTTAATCTCAAAAAAGAGCTTAACGCTGAGTTAAGAAGTTAATAATAAATCAACTGTTTTGACCACCCTCTAGGTGGTCATTTCTTTTATTTAAAACACTAATTTGATTTATATTATTGAATTTTTTTAAAAATTTCCAACGATTATAATATCGTGATATAATGATTTTGAAATAGATTTGGAGGTTTATATGGAAAAAATTATTAATGTCGAAAATTTAAGTAAAAATTATGGAGAAGTTAAGGCAGTTAAAGGCATTGATTTTTATGTCGAAAAAGGCAGCCTTTTCGCTTTTCTTGGGCCTAATGGAGCTGGTAAGACTACGACAATCAATATTTTATCAACTTTGATATCTATGGATTCGGGAGAAGTTGAGATAAATGGAATTAAGTTAGGAGAAAACGAAGATTTAATTAGAAGTTCCATCGGCATCGTTTTTCAGGAAGGTGTTTTGGATCCCTTATTGACTATCAAGGAAAACCTAGAGGTCAGAGGTAGTTTTTATGCGATAAGTAAAGATAAACTAAAGGAAAGAATCGATTCCGCTTTAGAAATTGCTGGAATAACCAATATAGCCAATAGAAGATACGGGACTTTATCCGGAGGACAAAAACGCCGGGCAGATATTGCCAGAGCTTTGATAAATTCACCAAAAATACTATTTTTGGATGAACCAACCACTGGCTTAGACCCGCAAACAAGAAAAAATGTATGGAATACAATAATGAATCTGAAAAACAAGGAAAATATGACTGTTTTTTTGACTACACATTACATGGAAGAAGCGGAGAAAGCTGATTACGTCGTCATTATCGATAACGGACAAATTGCTGCGAAAGGCACTCCTTCTTTCTTGAAAGACCATTTTTCCAATGACATATTGAAGATGAAAGTAAAAAACGAAGAGCGATTAGTGAAATATTTTACACAAAACGAGATTGCGTACGAAAAACAGATAGACATGTACTTGGTAAAATTGGACAATACCTTGGAGAGCATTAAAATAATTATCGATAACGAAGATAATTTGGATTCTTTTCAGGTTCTAAATGGCACTTTGGATGATGCTTTCATAAATATTACTGGCAAGGAGATAAGAGAATGATATTACAATTAATGAAAAGAAATCTTAAACTGTATTTTCGCGACAAAGTATCTGTATTCTTTTCTTTATTAGGGGTCATCATTATCATAGGCGTATATGTTATGTTTTTGGGTAAAATGATGGTTGATTATACTGATGATTTAGTTGGAACCAATTCAAGATACCTAATGATAAGTTGGATTATGGCGGGTGTTATCTCGGTAACTACAATCACTACTTGTAATGGTGCTTTTGGAATAATGGTAGAAGACATTGCTTTGAAAAGAATGAGAGACTTTAAGGTTTCGCCGATAAAAAGATGGCAATTAGTATTGTCGTACGTTCTTTCTGCAATGGTTGTCGGACTGATAATGAGTATATTGACATTATTATTAAGCGAGTTATATATTTATGTCGATGGTGGTAAAATCTTATCGTTTTCGGCCTTTACAAAGGTTTTGGGTTTGATTTTTATTTCCGTTTTCTCTTCTTCAGCAATGATTTTTATGATAATGTCTTTTATCAAGAGCCAAAATGCTTTTGGCACAGCAAGTTCAATTATAGGAACCCTTATAGGTTTTTTAACAGGTATTTACATACCGTTGGGAAATCTTCCTTCCGGAGTTCAAACCATCATAAAATTTTTCCCATTGTCACATTCGGGAGTCATGCTTAGACAGGTGATGATGAATGAGGCTTTACCACTGGAATACCTGCCTGACGAGTTTAAAATTTTTCTAGGTGTGAACTTTGAAATCGGTGGTGAGTTTATATCGAATTTCATCCATATTGCTTATATTTTTATCAGTGGTGTGATATTCTATTTAATAGCAATAATCATAGAATCTAAAAAAAGGAGTAATCTGTGAAAAATCAATTTTACAATTATACAATTGAAGCCTTAAAAAAAATCTTGATTGACAATAATTTCAAGGCTTATAACGCTGAACAAATATATAAATGGGTCTATGAGAACAATGTCACAGATCCCGAATCGATGACAAACATATCGAAAGACTTAAAGTCCTTCCTGAACGACAATTTTTCCTTTGATTTATTGAGTTTGATATCACGACAGACATCAAAAAGCGGTACTGATAAATTCTTGTTTGAACTAACCGATAAAATTGTTATCGAATCGGTTTTGATGGAACACGACTATGGCTTGTCTTTATGTGTCACGTCACAAGCGGGGTGTTCAATGGGTTGCAGTTTTTGCGCTTCCGGACTAATCAATAAACAGAGAGATCTAACAGCGGCTGAACTCGTTACACAAATTTTGAGTGTGCAAGCAATCAGGAAGGTTAAAATTACCCACATCGTGGTAATGGGAACAGGTGAGCCTTTCGATAATTATGACAATGTCATGAATTTTGTCAAAATCATCAATTATAAACATGGATTGCAGATTGGTTCAAGGCACATAACAATATCCACATGCGGTATTGTGCCCAGAATCTATGATTTTGCCAAAGAAGAGATCAAAGCTAATTTGGCAATTAGTCTTCACGCATCAAACAATGAATTGAGAAGTAGACTTATGAGAATAAACCGCGCTTATCCTATCAATGAAGTGATACAGGCTGCTAAAGATTACTTCGATCAAACTAAAAGAAGAGTGACTTTTGAATATATTCTATTAAAGGGTATAAACGACGAAATTGAACATGCCAATGAACTAAGTGATTTGATTAGAGGAATCAATTGTTATGTCAATCTAATCCCTTACAATCCGGTCAACGAGTTTACTTTCAAGAAAACAGATGAATCAAGAGCGGATCGATTTTATCAACAGTTAATGAGAAGAGGAATTAATGTTACTTTGAGAAAAGAGATGGGTTCTGATATCGATGCTGCATGTGGACAATTAAGATTAAAAAACCATAAGCAAGGTCCTAAAAACATTGACTAGAAGTCGATGTTTTGATACAATTAAAGTGTTTATTTAAGGATAAAGGTGAAAAAATGAAAAAAGAAATCAAAAAAATCGCTCTCCTCACAGGTGGAGGAGACTGCTCGGGGTTAAATGCCGTAATCAGAGCGGTTGTTAAGTCGGCAATTTTAAAATACAATTATGAAGTTATCGGTTTTATGGGAGGATACCATGGGCTGTTGATGGATGACTTTATCAAACTTGAT
>JAQVFZ010000161.1 GCA_028697025.1 Candidatus Izemoplasmatales bacterium
CAAAATCAGTGGTTTTTGTCACTCGTCCCAAATAGGTTTTTCCAATTTCGACTTCTTGAGTAATGTTTTTAATCATTTCAACTGCTTTAACTTTCCCCTCTTCGTTACGGGAGAAAATGATAATCTTTCCGTCATCTTGAATATCGATAATCGCTCCAGTTTCATCGACAATCTTTTTAATAATTTTCCCGCCCGGTCCGATAACGGAGCCGATTCGGTCTGGATTAATTTCGATGATACCGATTTTCGGGGCATAAGGAGAAAGGATTTCACGCGGTGCATGAATAGCTTGATCCATAATTTCCAGAATATGATACCGTCCAGATTTGGCTTCTTCAAGTGCTTGACTTAAAAGATCCCAGCTCAGCCCCCGGTTTTTTACATCGAGTTGAATGGCAGTGATTCCTTGTCGGCTACCGGCCACCTTAAAATCCATCTCACCATAATGATCTTCAGAACCAAGAATATCTTTCAATAAAATGTTGTTTTCTTGGTTTCTCATTAAACCTATCGACAGACCAGCACAAGCTGATCGAATCGGAACACCAGCATCCATCAAAGAAAGACTTCCTCCGCAAACGGTCGCCATCGACGATGAGCCATTCGATTCGAGAATTTCAGAGACGATCCGTATTGCATAAGGAAACTCCGATTCAGGTGGAATAAAATATTCCAGTGCTCTTTCAGCCAAAGCGCCATGTCCGATTTCCCGGCGTCCTGGACCTCTCATCGGTTTCACTTCACCAGTACTAAAGGGTGGAAAGTTGTAATGGAGCATAAAACGCCGAGCTTCTTCATCCTGTAGGCCATCAACTTTCTGGCCTTCACTGGTGGCTCCTAAAGTAGTAATGGCCATAGCTTGGGTTTGTCCTCGGGTAAAAAGAGCCGATCCGTGGGTTCGGGGTAGAATCCCAACTTCACACTCAATCGGTCGAATTTCATTTGGACGTCTACCATCCTGTCTTAATCCACTTTTAAAGAGAAGGTCCTGGATGCTCTCTTTTACAATTTTTTCCCAAAGCAATGAAAACCCTTGGAGATTCTCAAAAGTTTGAGTGGCTTCTTCAAGTGCTTGTTTATAAAGTAGATTGATAGTTTTTTGACGTTCAGATTTATCAAAAGCGGCAATTTTATCGGCAATTTTTATTAGATAATTGTTTCGGATCCAATCTTCGATTTCGGCAAAATAGGCGGGAACTTCGAATTCTTTTTTCGGTTTTCCCCATTGAGATACGATTGCTTTCTGGGTTTGAATGGTTTTGAGAATAAATTTGTAACCTATTTTCAAAGCTTGAGTGACGTCTGCTTCCGAAACCTCTTTCGCTCCAGCTTCGATCATGGTAATTCCTTCTTCCGAACCAGCAATCACCATATCCAAACGGCTGGAAATAAGTTGCTCCAAGCTGGGATTAATAATAAAATTATCTTGATCCAGCAAGCCGATCCGACAAGCGCCGATTGGCCCTTCAAAGGGTATTTCTGAAATTCCCAAAGCCAAGGAAGCACCTAACAAACCAAGTACTTCCGGAGTATTTTTTTCATCTACCGAAAGAACAGTTGTAACAACTTGAATATCATTTCGATAAAATTCAGGAAAAAGTGGTCGAATCGATCGATCAATCAAACGTCCATTCAGAATGGCATCGCTTCTTGGCCTCCCTTCCCTTTTTATAAATCCACCTGGAATTTTTCCAGCAGCATAGAAACGTTCTTCATAATCGACCAAAAGGGGGGTAAAGTCAATATCTTCCCGTGGTTCTTCAGATGCAGTTGCGGTTACTAAAACTTCCGTATCTCCGTATCGAACCATAACCGCTCCACCAGCCTGTTTGGCGACCTTTCCTGTTTCAATAATACAATTGTTTTCACCAAACTCAATTTCAGTTCTGTTTATTTTCAACACCTTCCTCTTACTTTCGTAACGATAGTTTTTCTAAAATCGAATAATAACGGTCAACATGGTACTTTTTTAGATAATTCAACAGTCTTCGACGTTGACCGACCATCATAAAAAGACCTCGACGAGAATGAAAGTCTTTGGTATGGATTTTTAAGTGCTCGGTAAGTTCACGAATTCTTTCAGTCAGCAAAGCAATTTGAACTTCCGGAGAACCAGTGTCTCCATCGTGATTTTTAAATTGTTCTATGAGCTCATTTTTCTTTTCTTTTGTAAGGGCCAATTGATATTACACCTCCGATTTCTATACATTCGACATTTAGTTTATCATACCCTGAGTATGCTGTAAATACGCGTTAAAAGCGGCTTGATCTATGGTTATTTGTTCTTTAAGAGCCTCAATAGTTAAAAAATGCTTTTCTAAACGCCAAAAATGCTGAAGTTGTACCGTAATCCTTTCTTGGTAAAGGGATTGGCAAATTTGATGGCTAATGTGAACTTCAACAACCCTTCTTTGATTTTGACTGACGGTTGGTTTGGTTCCAATATAAATCAAAGCCGGATATTCTCCCTTTTTCCAATTCATGAAGCCGAAGTAAACACCATGTGGGGGCATTATTTTCGAAGAAACCGGAAGCAAATTGGCAGTCGGAAAACCAATTTGACTTCCAATTTGTTTTCCTTTTACAATTCGACCCCGAATGGAAAAAGGATATCCTAAAACCTTATTTACTTTTTTAATATCGCCCTTTTCATTAATT
>JAQVFZ010000162.1 GCA_028697025.1 Candidatus Izemoplasmatales bacterium
TCCATAAGGATGGGCTTCATCTCTTTCTTTCTTGGAAAACTTCGCCGAGACATACACCACTAGATTTGTGGCGATGTCGCTGATGGAATTGATGGCGTCAGTAATCAAGACGCTTGAGTTACCAATTATCCCACCGACCAGTTTGATTACAGCTAAAAAACTGTTGGCGATAATTGTCCATATGGTATTTTTTTTAATGATTTTTTCTTCTCTAGCTTTCATATTTCCACCTTAAGTCAAAAGTGCGGAAAACCCGCACTTTATTTTTATTAACGCAAATCCAGTTCCAGGAATATCTGACGATAATAGATATTGCTGATCTGATTTAAGACATTTAGTAAATCTGTTTCATTGCCATTGAAGTAATCCGAGTCCTCATTAACCAAAGCCCCGTCTATAAGTTCATCGGCTACGGCTATATTCAAATAACCAACCACATACAAAGCATCATGTAATTTGCTGGCAAATTCAGTTAAAGCTGCCGAAACTGATGTTGGTATCATCGGTCTGGTGAAACCGTAACTGTCCATTAGATCGATTGTACCAAAAGTTATAACGCTAAAACGGTATTGCATATAGAGTTTCATTTGATCATGGTTAAGATAATCAGAGTCATTCTCCACACCTTCGGTAAATTCAGGCTCACTGGAGGAATTATATGTCATGGTAAATTTCGCAGATGGCATATCAAATGCCGTACCTTTTCTAACCTTTATCAAATGTAAACCAAACGAAGTTTTTAATAATTCGGTATCAAGCAATGATTCTTCTTCGATATTTTCCGGTAATTGGTAAGTTTGGTACATTTCCACCAAGCGATTGACGAAATCGTCATGATACTTATTGATGGTTTTAGAATATGTCAACGATCCTTGTGACGAGAGATTTTCTGTCATCAAGAATAATCCGTAACTCTTGAATGCACCCCAAGTTTCATCATCTCTTGTCGCTAAACGGTATTCGCTGATAAGTCCAGAGAAAGTATTTTCCTCTACGGCAATATAATCTCTAATCTTAACTTCCAAACCAGAAATTAAAGCGTCAAGTTCGGTCGTATCGGTCAGTTCATCATAAAATTCGATGTAATCGTCAGGCGTACCGTCTTCGTCACGGTCAACATAAATTAAGATATGATCAGCATTCAAGGAGAAATAATTATCATAGTAAGGCGTCATCATCGCGAGTAGGTCATTGACTACGGCGTAATCGTCCTCTTGAATTTGATCAAAAATGTAAAGTGGTTGCAAAGTTTGTTTTATGTAATAATCTGTTAACATTTCTTCCATATTCTTGGCACCGTATGCCAAAAACAGATATTCTTCCCAAGTATAATAGGTTGCGTACATTGAACCTTCAAATTGGGTTTTCATTTCGTTGAAAGCATTGATGTGTTCAGCCATTTTAGCAGATTCATTCTTAGTATAATCCGTTTCACAAATGACGGTGTTCAAGCAATAAACATCTTCATAATGAGCGCTAATCATCGCTTTGGTTGCGGCAGCGTTCAATAAATACATTGCCGCATTGTTGTTCAATGCATATGTCAACAATTCGTCCGGAGTGATTTCTACTTCGTCATAGCTGCCGACCAAAGTCGTATTAAATTCAGTCGGAGCTTCATAGGAACTGTCAATTACTGCATAATCCATTCCTAGATAGTAATCGTGAACTTTAAAATTATGTTTTGCTCTAAATTCGGCGACACGGCGGTTGACGAAGTTTTGGAGCTCTAAGTTGCCATTGATGAGTTTTTCCTTGATTTCTTGATAAACTGCTTCACCTATCAAAGCGATAAGTTCAGCTTCTGTTCCCGTAAAATCACTGACATCCGCTGTTTCTACTTCTTGTAAATTCAATATCATATAATAAGCAGTGTCGTTGTTGGAATAAAATTTTTCTGGACGATAGCTGTAATAAAGTGATGTGTCTGTTCCACTTTTAAATTCGGAATAAGTATTGAGGCTGGTAAAAATATACTTTGTCAGATTGGCATTGAATTTGGATAAATCGTTATAACTGACAGTAAATTCATCAATCGCCAACAAATCGTCAAAAGCAGTCGTCGGCGCTACTTCATTGCGATAACCGCCATAAACGTCATTGTACATCTTTAAGTAGTATTCAAAAATTTCTGTTTCAGTCAAATCTCTGGTGTTCGTCTCATCGAAAGCGAACGAAGGAACTTCTTCAATCGGTGTAGTTCCGGTATAAAGCATCAACTTTGAATCTTTGGTTATGAGGTTATAGCTTCTCATGATTTTTTGAGCGTCGGTTTCGGATTCAAATTTTATTTTAATCGATTTGATTTCTTTATTATATTTATTTGTATAATAGGTTGCGATTTCCTTTGGACCGACATGCCAAACTTGATCAATCGATTCATCGCTCAACATGAGTTCAGTTGCGTATTTTTCTCTGGCGATGACAATTTTGAAATACACTTCATAATTACCGTCAGTGTAACCCCTTAAATACATATTGTCGACGAAAGTTGCTTCAGCCTTCAATTTTTCTTCTTCGGTCAAAGCATCGATTTCTTCTTGGTCAGTGGTATTGTAAGTCAACTTCTTAATCTTTTCATCAATCTCTGCTTCAGTAAC
>JAQVFZ010000031.1 GCA_028697025.1 Candidatus Izemoplasmatales bacterium
TATATCAAGCAATACTCCGTGCATTGTCGTTCTTTCAGCCAATGCAGCCTGCAAAAAAGAATATAGTTCGCTGAATAACGAAGTGGTTTTATAAAAACTTTTCAGAATAGGGATGTTATAAATATCTCCGTAATGAATAAACATATCAGGGACGTCGACATTCTTGGTAAAAATAAAAGCCGGTGCTCCCTTTTCAAATATTGCCTTGATTCTTTCTTCTTGAATTAAAGGATCCAATGAATGAAAAAAAGCAGCTTCTTTTGAACCAATAATTTGGATACGGTCATTTTCATAAAACTCCAGCATGCCAGCTAGTTCAATGCCCGGTTTTACCAGAGCGGGAATAAAAACTTTTCTGCTTGTGCCCTTATGACCGGCAATGATATCAAGATTAAATCCTTCTATAACTTCTTTAATCGTTAATGATGTCATTTTCTACCACCCTTTTTTTTGGATTTCCATACAATAAATGCACTCATTCCTTTTATATAAAGCCATCTGACTAGAGTTCTGAAAATTTGTAAGAACATTACGAATACTATTGGATACCAATGATCATTAAAATCAAGATTCCTCTGAAAAACGACCAAATCCAAAAAATAGAATAGCAATAAATTCATCAAGAAGAATATCATTCCTGAAGAAAAAACAACTACGGACATAAAGTACCTTATCAAATATCTTCGGTATAATTCTTCATAAAAAGTTAAAATCATGGCCATTAACAGAATATATACATTACTGGTAATAGTAGCCCAATTAATAATATTGAACAAAACGAAAATCACGAGTAAGTTTACCAAAAAATTGATTAAGAGATTAACAAACATATTTTTTGAATATTCGTTACCCAAATTTATCTTCACGACAATTTGGCCATTGGAACGCATATTCTTCTTTTGTTTTTTCTTTTCTTCCTCGTTCTGTTTTTTAACTTCCTCGATTAATTTTTCCAATTCTTCAATTTCTTTTTTTATGTCTTTATCTTCTTTGTCCATACTCGTACTCATTTCCATAAACTAAAAATATAATATCATAATTGAGTAAAAATTACGATACTTTACCTCTTTGCTTTCAATATTTCCTTAAGATAGTAGCCCGTATATGATTTTTCATTGGCTGCGATAGCTTCCGGAGTTCCGATTGCAATGATTTCTCCACCGCGATCACCGCCTTCAGGTCCTAAATCGATTACATGGTCCGCTACTTTGATAACATCGAGATTATGTTCGATGATTATTACTGTCGCACCTTTATCGACAATGTCATTCAAGACTTCCATCAATTGCTTGATATCATGGCTGTGCAGACCTGTTGTCGGCTCATCAAGAATATAGATGGACCGATCTGATATCCGTTTATACAGTTCGCTGGCAAGCTTTACTCGTTGAGCTTCACCACCAGAAAGCGTAGTAGATGATTGTCCTAACTTTATATAACCTAAACCAACATCGTTGATAGTTTTTAAACGATTGTAAATCTTGGTTTGATTCTCAAAAAAGGATAAGCTTTCTTCAACTCTCATATCCAGAACATCAGCTATGGTTTTTCCTTTGTATTTGACCTGCAAAGTTTCTTGATTATATCTTTTACCATGACACTCTTCGCACTCTACGTATAAGTCGGGCATGAAATGCATCTCAATCTTTATTACGCCGTCTCCTTGACAATGTTCACACCTTCCACCCTTGACATTAAAAGAGAATCTTCCTTTGTCATAACCTCTTAGTTTAGCTTCTTTTGTTTTTGTGAACATATCTCTGATATCGTCAAAAACACCAGTATATGTAGCCGGGTTTGATCTAGGCGTTCTTCCGATTGCCGATTGATCGATATCAATTATTTTATCAAACATTTCATAATTAACTAATCTTTCAACTTTTCCGGCAACTTCATTTCTTCTTGTTATTAAATTAACCAAATTTGTATATAAAACATCATTGACTAACGATGATTTACCAGATCCGGATACTCCGGTGACAACTGTTAAACACCCAATCGGAAAATCGACTGAGATATTTTTCAGGTTATTTTGTGATGCGTTTTCAATATGAAGATAACCTTTATTGTGAGGTCTTCTTGATATAGGTATCGGTATTTGCAATTCGCCACGCAAATACTTGGCAGTTATCGAATTCTTATCTTTCAATAGTTCTTGAGGTGTCCCGACAAAAACAACCTCACCGCCATGATCACCCGCACCAGGTCCGATATCAACCACCAAATCACTTTCCAGGATCATTTCATTGTCATGTTCGACAACTATCATCGTATTGCCCAAATCTCTCATGTCTTTTAAGGTTTTTATCAAACGGTTGTTGTCCCTTTGATGTAATCCAATCGACGGTTCATCTAGGACATACATTACCCCAGTCAATCTCGAACCTATTTGCGTTGCCAAACGGATTCTCTGTGCCTCGCCGCCGGACAAAGTGCCTGCCAAGCGCGACAACGAAAGGTAATCAAGTCCGACGTTAATCAAAAAACTTAAGCGTGCTTTTATTTCTTTCAAGATTGGCTTGGCGATTTCATGTTCTTTATCAGTGAGATTAATCTTTTCCAAAAACTCGAACAAATGCAGGATGCTTAGTTCTGACATCTCATGAATATTAAGTCCATCTACATATACCGATAAAGCTTCCTTATTGAGTTTCTTACCATTGCAACTATCACACGAAATGTCATTCATCATCGATTCAATCCAGTTTCTGACAGTTTTTGAAGTAGAAGACATATATCTTCTCTCCAAACTGGTAATAACACCCTCAAACGGCTTTTTAGCGTTATGGTACATATTTCCGGTCTTGGATATATAACGGAAATTGATTTCATCCTTTGAGCCATACAAAAGAACGTTTTTCTGTTTTTCTGTTAGGTCCTTAAACGGCTTATCTAAAGGAATATTAAGGAAAATTGCCGTCTGTTCAACCTGTTGATAATATAACGAATCCATATTCGCATATTTGCGAAAGACATTTTCCCTTAAACTCAAATTTTGATCAGGCAATAAAAGATTTGGATCTATCTTGCGATTGAAACCCAACCCAGCACATGTTTCACAAGCTCCATATGGCGCATTGAAAGAAAATAATCTAGGTTCTAGCTCAGGAACGGTAAAACCGCATATAGGACAGGAAAAATGTTCGCTAAATAGAAGTTCTTGCTCATTTACCAGTAATCTTACATGCCCTTCACCCAACTTGGATGCGACTTCTAGCGAATCATAAAGTCTAGATGTAATCTCTTCTTTAACGATTACTCTATCGATGACGACGTCGATATCGTATCTGATGTTTTTATCCAATTCTATTTCTTGATCAAGTTCAAAATCCTGTTTATTGATTCTGATTCTTGTATAACCATCTTTTCTTAAACCTTCAATAGTTTTCTGATGAGTACCTTTTTTGCCTCTGACAACAGGGGCTAAAATTATCAATTTTTGTCCAGAGTATTCAAGCACATGATTTGTCATTTCTTGAATCGTTTGTGATTTAATTTCTATATTATGCGTTGGGCAAAAAACTCGGCCGATACGAGCATAGAGTAATCTTACATAGTCATAAATCTCCGTAACTGTACCGACTGTCGATCTCGGGTTGTTAGATGTGGTTTTTTGGTCTATCGAAATAGCCGGAGACAATCCTTCAATCACATCGACATCCGGTTTTTCCATATTACCCAAAAACTGTCTTGCATAAGAACTTAGAGACTCTACATACCGTCTTCTTCCCTCTTCATATATCGTATCAAATGCCAAACTGGTCTTTCCCGAACCGGAAAGACCCGTCATGACAACTAGTTGATTCTTCTTAAACTCTAAATCAATTGATTTGAGGTTGTTTTCCCTCGCACCTTTAATGCTAATTAAATCACTGCTCAATATATCACCCGTTCTTAATCAACTCTTTAAATTCATCTTCATTTAATATTTTCACGCCCAATGCTATCGCTTTATCATACTTTGACCCAGGGCTGTCGCCTACTAAAACAAAATCGGTTTTATTCGAGACAGATGAACTTACATTGCCGCCCATCTTTTCTATAATCTGCTTTGCGTCATTTCTTGAAAAGTCAATTAGTGTACCTGTAATTACTACTGTTTTAGCGGTAAAAACAGTTTTAGCATTGATTCTTTCATCATTAAAAGTAGTATTAACTCCCAGACTTTTTAATTCTGTTATCATTTCAATATTTTCTTTTTTCTTAAAATATTCATACACACTATTGGAAGTCGCTTCGCCTATATCCTTGATATTGGCTAGTTCGTCCGGAGTAAGATTAATGAAATCAAAGATATCTTGGTGGACCTGGGCCAATACCTTGGCTGTTTTAGCGCCCACATGTCTTATTCCCAAACCAAACAACAACTTATCTAAGTTATTCTTTTTGGATGCTTCTATTGCATTTATAAGATTATCGATACTTTTTTCGCCGAAGCCTTCACGTTTTATCAGTTCTTCTCTGTGGGATTCAAGTTTAAATACATCCGCAATTGTCTTGATGTATCCATCATTGTAAAACTCGGTAAGTATGGCTTCACCAAGTCCGTCAATATTGTATGCTTCACGAGAAGCGAAATGAATCAAACCTTCCAGATGTTTGGCCTCACATAAAGGATTCAAACAATAATAATCAGCTTCATTCGCCTTTCTGACCAAATCGCTATTACAGATAGGGCAGTTCTTTATCATCTTAAATGGTATTTCTTCTCCGGATCTTTTTTCTTTGGCAACCCGTAAAACTTCCGGAATTATCTCGCCAGCTTTTCTGACTATCACATAATCTTTGATGTGGATGTCACGGTCTTTGATAAAATCTTCATTATGAAGCGTTGCTCTGGAAACCAATGATCCAGATATCATAACCGGATTAAGTTTTGCAACAGGCTTTATTACACCGGTTCTACCTATTTGAAAATCTATGGCTTCCATTCTGGTTTCTACTTCTTCTGCAGGAAATTTGAAAGCGGTGGCCCATTTAGGAAATTTAGAAGTGAAACCTATTTTTTCATATAAATCAAGTTCATTAACCTTAATTACAACCCCATCAATTTCATAATCCAATTCATTTCGATAATTCCTAACATTCTCGATGAAATTGATAACTTCTTCAATGTCCTGACAAAAAACAGTATTTTGATTAACTTTAAATCCAATTCTCTTCAATTCCTGAATTATCTCAAAATGATTTTGGATTTCCAACCCAAAACCGTAATATATGAAAACATCAAGATTTCTTTTGGCCACAATCTTTGGATCCAACTGTCTGATGCTTCCGGCAGCTGCATTCCTAGGATTCTTGAAAGGTTCTTCTTCAGCGGCTATTTTTTCTTGATTGATCTTATTGAAATTTTTCTTGCTCAGGAAGATTTCTCCTCTGACTTCCAAAGGCATCAAATAGTCTATTCTTAGGGGAATGGATTTGATAGTTTTAACATTCTCAGTTATATCTTCTCCCAAAACCCCATTGCCTCTTGTGGCCGCTCTTTTGTATAACCCGTTTTCGTATTTAATCGAAACTGATAGTCCATCAATCTTAAGGTCAACAGTGTAAGTGTATTTGTTTACGGCCTTTTTAACTCTTTTATCGAACTCTCTTAACTCATCATAACTAAAAACGTTATCCAAAGATAACATTGGAATGTCATGTCTAACCTTCTCGAACTTATCCCCGACTTCACCACCCACTCTTTGCGTTGGCGAATCAGGTGTCTTAAGATTCGGATTATCATTTTCCAACCGAATAAGCTCCTGCATAAGTTGGTCAAATTCAAAATCGCTGACTGACGGATTATCCAAAACGTAATACTCATAACTGTATTGATTTAATAGTTTTTTTATTTCTTCAATTCTTGCCCTTATTTCCATCACTTACCAACCACCTCATAACTAGGATGATCTTTGATTAAAATTTTAATTCCTATCGGACTTGGAAAAGCAACTCGAATCTTGTCTTCTTCCAAAGCAACTATGACGCCTTTGCCAAAGGTCTTATGCTCAATTTTGCTACCAACACTAACATTTTGTTTGACTTCATCATATGTATATTGTACTTCGTCCATATCAACAGTCGGTCTTTGCTTCGGTTTTTCGAATGTAGCTTTCTTTGGTTGATACATGCCTTTTCTATCAACTAACTCGTTATCGATTTCTTCAATGAATTGCGAGTCAAGGTTTGACATGTAATGGCCATACATGAAACGAGTTTGACTATTGGTCAGATATACCTGATCCTTAGCTCTAGTAAGCGCAACATAGAACAATCTTCTCTCTTCATCTATATTCATTGTTTCCATCAAACTTTGGTTTGATGGAAAGAGACCTTGTTCCAAACAAGTTATAAAAACTACTTTGAATTCCAGTCCCTTTGCTGCGTGAACAGTCATGAGATTGACGTATTCACCGGAATCATCTATCTCTTGAGCTTGTTCATGCAAAGCTAAATCATTCAACAAATTAACCAATATTTCATAATTGGTAAAATTAATATCATAACCAGCTATTTTCTCCATCATCAAACTCTTGAACTCATTTAAATTGTCCAGTCTTCTTTCAGACTGGAAACTTCTATCCAAAGTTGCGTCATCATTTTCAAGCATGGCTTTATATCCTGATTTTTCAACAAGTTGATCATAAGTATCAAGCAATGATTGTTGGTTAATCTTTTCTTTTAATTCAATAATCATATTTTTGAAATTTAACATGGTTTCTTTAGCTTTACCTTTTAAAATTTCACTTTGTTCATCAATCAAGTCAAACAATCGTAAATTACTATTTTGGGCTTCTTCGACTAATTTTGCGAAAGTAGCGTCACCAACACCTCTTTTGGGAGTATTGTAAACCCTGGAAAACGAATAGTCGTCTCCCATATTGATTAATAGATGTAGATAAGCAATTATATCTTTTATTTCTTTTCTTTTGTAGAAAGAAATATTACCGATCACTCGGTGAGGTACATTAAACTTGAGCAAAATGTCCTCGAATCTTCTACTCATCGCATTGTTACGATAAAGAACAGCGATATCATTTAGTCTGATGCCTTGTTTCCAAAAATGCTTTATTTTCTCATAAATATAGTAAGCTTCTTCCTCATCGGTACCAGCTTTAAAATGTATCACTTTTTCACCAGACCCCAAAGTTGAATACAATTCTTTTTTTATCCGATTACGATTGTTTTTAATAACCGAATTAGCTGCTTTTAAAATCGTATCTTTTGAGCGGTAATTTTGATTCAGTAAAATCGTTATGTGTTCAGGAAAGTCTTCCATAAACTTCTTTATGTTTTGAATGTTCGATCCCCTGAAAGCATAAATACTTTGGTCTTCATCGCCAACAATGAAAAGATTGCGATGATTCTTTGCCAGAAGATGGACGATTTCATACTGTAAATCATTTGTATCTTGGAATTCATCAACTAATATATATTCAAATTTTTCTTGATACTTTCTTAAAACTTCAGGATAATTTCTAAAAAGTTCTAAAATAAGGATCAGCAGATCTTGAAAATCAACCAGATTATTCTTTTTCAGATAAGCGTTATAAAGCGGATATAATTGGATTACCATTGATCTTATTGGTTCTTGAATACTATTGAAGGTTGCTTGTTCTCCTTTAATGGCAGCAAACAAATTAGCGGTTATTTTTGGCGAAAAGTTCTTTCGGTCATAATTATGGTCTTTCATTAAATTCTTTATGATGATGGCACTATCTTCGTCATCGATAATTTGATAATCGCTTTTATAACCTAGATGATGGATGTCATATCGCAATATTTTAGCGCCCATGGCATGAAAAGTAGATATCCAAGCACCTTCAATCGAAAAATCCAGTAAATTAACTACTCTCTTTCTCATCTCTTCCGCTGCTTTGTTGGTGAAAGTGATTGCTAATATATTGCCGGGATGGATTCCCTCTTCTTCGATTAAATATGCTATTCTTCTTGTTAGAACTCTAGTCTTTCCAGAGCCAGCGCCAGCAACTGCCATTATTGGCCCGTGAATATTTTTTACAGCCAATATTTGCTGCGAGTTTAGATTTTCCAGTATTTTTTCTTTCACTATATCACCTTAAAATATTATACCATATTTTATGCGGTTTAATAACATATAAGAACGATATTTTATCAATCAAACCGTTGAGCATATGTTTTGAATTCGAAACATTTTTGTGAGATAATATAAATAGATAAAAAAACAAAGGAGTGATTTTAATATGAAACACATTTTACCAGAATTATCTTTTAAATATAATGCACTAGAACCTTACATTGATGCAAAAACCATGGAAATTCACCACACAAAACATCATCAAGGTTACATCACAAAGTACGTCGACGCCCTCAAAAATTACGAAAACCTATTGGAACATGATGTAGAACATATTTTGAGAAACTTGAATTTGATCCCAGAAAATGTCAGACAGGCAGTAATCAACAATGGCGGAGGATATTACAATCACCGTTTATTCTGGGAAATTTTAACTCCGGATAAAACGGAAATGAGCGACAAATTAAACAAAGCAATCGTCAGAGACTTTGGATCTGTTGAAAAATTCAAAGAAGATTTTTCTAATGCAGCTGCCACAAGATTCGGAAGTGGTTGGGCTTGGTTAGTAGTCAATAAGGATGGTAAATTAATTGTTACATCTACCGCTAATCAAGATGCTCCATTTGCAATTGGAAATCCAATCTTTGCTCTTGATGTTTGGGAACACGCTTATTATTTGAATTACCAAAATCGCAGGCCTGATTACATCAATAACTTCTGGCATGTGGTTAACTGGAAAAAAGTATCCGAAAACTTCGAAAAGTCCTTATAATATATTTTAAAAAACGCTGAAAGGCGTTTTTTTCTTGCTTTGGTTTAAACTTTATTGTTAATAAGTGATATAATAATCATTAGCGAGGAGTGATTATATGAATAAATGTTTAATAGTCGTTGACTATCAAAACGACTTTATTGATGGCCAACTCGGATTCGAAGAAGCCATTGATATCAGAGATAAGATTGTTGAAAAGATAAAAGATTACAGAAGCAATAACCATGATATTATTTTTACCATGGATACCCATGAAGAAAGATACCTAGAAACTGAAGAAGGTAAAAATCTACCAGTCAAACATTGCATAAAAGGCACTGAAGGTCATAAACTTCATAAGTCTGTGGAAACTTTAAAATCGCCAAAAGATAAGGTTTTTGAAAAACAAACCTTCCCTTCTTTGGAATTAGGAAAATATCTGGTAAATAAAAACTATGATGTTATAGAACTCTGTGGTTTGGTATCAAACATCTGTATTATCTCTAATGCAATTATAGTAAAAAGCGCTCTACCAAACGCACATGTCATAGTCGATGCAGAAGCTACCGATTCTTTTGACAAAGCGTTGCATACTAAATCTCTTGATGTTATGGAAGGACTTCAAATTGAAGTGGTAAATAAAAAATGAAATACCGACAATCAATGGTTATAGACTTTTATGAACTAACAATGGCAAACGGTTTTTTTCTCGAAGGCAAAAAAGATAAAATAGTATATTTTGATCTTTATTTCCGTAAAACTCCTGATAATGGTGGATACGCTATTTTTGCCGGTTTGGAAACAATGATTGATTACATTGAAAATCTTCACTTTACCAAAGAGGATGTTGAATATTTAAGAAAGCAAAAACTATTTGACGAAGACTTTCTAAACTATTTGCTCGATTTTAAATTTACTGGAGATATTTATGCTTTCAAAGAAGGAAGCATAATGTTTCCTAATGAACCGGTAGTGACAGTAAAAGCAAAACTTATCGAAGCACAGATAATCGAAACTTTTCTTTTACAGACTATCAATCACCAAAGTTTAATTGCAACTAAAGCATCTAGAATAAAATTTGCAGCCCAAGGAAAGAAAGTTTTGGAAATGGGTGCAAGAAGGGCTCACGGCGAATCAAGCAGCATCTTAGGATCTAGGGCTGCCTATATCGCAGGTATAGATGGCACTAGCAATGTCGCAAGCGATCAGCTTTTCGGTGTTCCTGCAGGTGGAACAATGGCACACTCTTGGGTTCAACTCTTTGACAATGAATATGAAGCATTTAAAGCCTATGCCAAGTACTATCCAAATAATTCGACTTTTTTAGTTGATACATATGACACTCTAGGGAGTGGCGTGCCGAATGCGATTAAGGTCATAAAAGAAATTCTTTTACCTAATAATGCAAAAAATTACTCGATTCGCATCGATTCTGGTGACTTAACATATCTTGCAAAACAAGCCAGAAAAATGTTCGATGAAGCAGGTTTACCGGATTGCAAGATAATTGTCAGCAATGCTCTGGATGAAAGATTGATTCAAACTTTGATTACTCAAGGAGCACCTATCGATTTGTTTGGCGTCGGTGAAAGATTGATAACAGCAAAAAGCGATCCAGTCTTTGGTTCTGTGTACAAACTTGTCGCCATCGAAAGAAATAACAAAATCGTTCCAAAAATCAAAATCAGCGATAATGAAGAAAAGATTACAACACCTCATTTTAAGAAGGTTTACCGAATTTATGCCGAAAACGGTAAGGCTGAAGCCGACTTAATCACATTGCATGATGAAGTTATTGATACTAATGTGCCTTTAACTATATTTGATCAATATAGCACATGGAAAACGAAAACTTATGAAAAGTTTACTCTAGTAGAAATGCAGCACCCGATATTTTTAGCCGGTAAGAAAGTCTATGAATTACCAACTCTTAAAGAAGTTAGAAGCTTTACCGAACAAGGCCTTAATAGTTTATGGGAAGAATTGCGAAGATTCGATTTTCCACATAAATATTACGTTGACCTCTCTAAGAAATTATGGGACGTAAAGCAAAAACTAATAAAAACTAATCAGATATAAAAACAAAGAGACAGGTTCAATCACCTGTCTCTTTACTAATTATAGGAAGATTTCAACTCTACAATTCTATTGAAAATCAAGTTATTTTCCGTTGAATCATAATCGGTTGCGAAATAACCTTTTCTGATAAATTGGAATCTTTCTAAAGAGTAAGTGT
>JAQVFZ010000163.1 GCA_028697025.1 Candidatus Izemoplasmatales bacterium
CGGCTTCTTCTTAAGCTGCGAAAGCGTAATTTTGGTTTCCGGTTATATTTAACCTGCATTTTTACATCTGCCGATGGCATGCTTATTAAACTTGAACTACCCCGTCGAATCCATTAACAGCCCCATACTGATATTATATCACTTTTTCCAATCTTTTAGAAGTATCTTTCTCTTTTTCCGCTTCCCGCTTATCGTAGAGTTTCTTACCCTTGCATAGCGCTATTTCCAATTTGCATAGGCCTTCGTCCAAATAAACAATGGTAGGAACCAGAGTGAGACCTTCCAGTTTTATTTTCTGCGATAATTTTATGATCTCTCTTTTGTGCAAGAGCAGCCTTCTGTTTCTTATTTCCTTATGATTAAAGATATTGCCCTGTTCATACTTGGCAATATGCATACCAACGATAAAAGCCTCGAAATCACTTGTAATCTTGACATAGGCTTCTTTTATGGAAAATTTGCCCAGGCGAATCGACTTGATTTCCGTACCGGTAAGAACGATACCGCATTCGTATTTTTCCAATATATAATAATCATGAGCAACTTTTTTATTGTTGGCCAAAATTTTCATGTTTTTCGCTCCTCTTTTTACGCTAAAACAAAATCAATCCTACCTAGTAATTTGTTGACCTTGGTGACTTTGACGTTGACTACTTGACCTATGGTATAGGTTAAATCTCTTTCTGTCGATTTTAGACAGATATTCTTTTCGTCATACTCCATTTGTTCTTTGAAGGTGGAGATGTGAATCAAACCCTCGATGGTGTTCGGCAATTCGACAAACATACCGAATTTCAGAACCGAAGAGATGACGCCTTGGAATTCTTCGCCGAGATGACTTTCCATATACTCGGCTTTTTTAATATCCAATACTTCTCTTTCTGCTGACATAGCCTGCTTTTCAGTGTCGGATGCCTGCTTGGCGATTTCATCCAGTTTTATAAGAACTTCATCGTTATATTGTTTATTGTTGAGAAAAACATATCTTCTCAGAAAACGATGTACGATCAGATCCGGATACCTTCTGATCGGCGAAGTGAAGTGAGTGTAGTTGTCGAAAGCCAAACCATAGTGACCTTTGTTTTCTCTTGAATACCTGGCTTTTGCCATCGATCTTAACAATAGTGTGGTGACCACTTTCTCGAAAGTGGTGTTTTCAACGGCTTTAAGAAGCCCTTGAAGATTCTCTTGGGAATAGTTGCCTTGATAATTATCATAACCCAAACGTTTGACGAATTCAAATACATTCTCCAATTTTTCTGCGTTTGGCAATTCATGGATTCTATAGATAAAAGGCAAATTTTGATTGAAAATATGAGTGGCGACTACTTGATTGGCAACCAACATGAATTCTTCAATCATTCTTTCTGCTGTTTGTCTTTCCCTAATGACGATATCATCAAGTTTTCCGTGCTCATCAAACAGTAGTTTCGGCTCTAAAGTTTCAAAGTCGACAGACCCCATTTTTTCACGAATGTCAAATAGAATATTTTGCAACTCTCTCATCAATTCAACATCTTGATAAATATCTTTGAATTCGTTAATGACGTCTAAATCTCCATCTAACATTTTATTGATATTTGTATAGGTCATTTTATATTTAGAATTGATTACAGACGGGTAAATAGCATATTTTACTACTTCACCTTTTTGGGTAATCTCCATTTCACTAGTAATAGTGAGACGGTCAACCTTTGGGTTCAATGAACAGATGCCGTTAGATAATGCCTTTGGTAACATCGGAATTACCGAATCAGCCATATAAACGCTAGTGCCGCGATTAAAAGCAGCTTTATCCAAGATGGAATCTTCTTCTACATAGTAGCTGACGTCTGCAATATGGACACCTAGAACATAGTTATTTCCTTTTTTTCTGATCGATATCGCATCATCAATATCTTTGGTCGACTCTGAGTCGATCGTAAAAATCGCTTCGTTTCTTAAATCTTTTCTACCAATCAGTTCTTGCGGTTGAACTTCCTGACTGACATTATTAGCGAAATCTTCCTCTTCTATGGTAAATTTGTGGATCAGATTATACTTATGGATGACTTCAAGGATTTCAATTCCTTCATCATCAACGTTGCCGATGATTTCCAAGAGTGAACATTCTTTGAAATAATGATGTTTATAATTGGTGATCTTTACCTTTATTAGTTGATGATTTTTAACCTTTTTTTGGTCTTCTTTTACCAGTTTTAAAGCGATGTCGTCGCGGAAATCCTTAGGGAAAATCTGGCCGTTGTAATATTCGCCGACGATGACAGACAGACTTCTTTCCAGAACTTTTTCAATTTTTCCTTCCAAACGGTCTTTATTGCGATAATCGGTGATTTTAACCAAACACAAGTCATTGTCCATAGCTCCTGAAAGATTGTTTCTAGAGATATAGATATCGGCCATCTCTTTATCTTCAACGATGATGAATCCATAGCCCTGAGCCTTTAAGTCTAGTCTACCGCTAACAATTATTTCCGATTCTTCCATAATATTGTAATGGCCGGACTTGTCTCGGTAAATCTTTTTCTCTTTAACCAGCTGATCCAAAGTCTTGGTTAAACTCTGGAAATCTTTTTTA
>JAQVFZ010000164.1 GCA_028697025.1 Candidatus Izemoplasmatales bacterium
TATTCAATAACTTCCAGATTGCCGTTTTCGAGTTCGCTATAAGCCGCCGCTGCCATCGCGCATGCCGTTCCTACTTCGGCTTGACAACCAGCTTCGGCACCGGAGATAGATGCGTTATGTTTAACAATGTTGCCGATGATTCCAGCAGTAGCTAAACCATCCAATATTCTTTCGTCAGAGTATTTTCTTATGTCTCTCAAGAAATATAATAAACTTGGCAATACGCCACTAGCACCACAAGTAGGAGCGGTTACAACAGCCCCCCCGCTAGCATTTACTTCGGAAGTTGCGTATGCATAAGAACTAAGAAGTCTTAATTCGATAGAAACTTTATTTTTTTGATCATTCAGTAAAGATTTCGCTTTCCTTTTAACCTCAAGCAGACCTGGAAGGTAACCTTCTTGATGAAGGCCAAGGTTAATTGTTTCTTTCATTTGGAGCCAAATTCTTCTCAAGTAATCTTTAAAATCAGGGTCTTCATGTTGGTATACATAATCATATAGTCTTATGTTATTTTCTTGACAGTAATCTTTGATTTCCTGAAAGTTCTTGTGAGGATATACTTGAGGTTTTTCCTTCAAATTATCGCCTTTTCTTAAGATGGAACCACCACCAATCGAATAATATCTTTCTTTACCGATCATCTGATTATCTTTATAGATGGCGATGTCCATGGTGTTTGGATGTTGAAGATTCAGTTCTTTTGAAAAAATTACATTAGCATTTTTTAGAGTTTCTCTTATTATCTTATCAGTCAAGTGTCCTAGACCCGTGAAACTTAAACTACCATAAAGAGTGACTTCAAAAAAGTCACCCTGATAATTATTCAATATTTCTTGGCAGATTTTTTCCGGTCCCATTGTATGGGAACTAGAAGGACCTCTACCAATTTTATATAACTCTCTTAAAGATTCCATATTATCTATGTAGTAACAAAATCATTTCTCTTAATGCTTTAGCAGCTACTACAGTTGAAACATTTGAACTATCTAACATCGGAGCTAGTTCCACTAAATCAGCACCAACAACATTATTAAGCTTTTCAAAACTTTTCATGGCGTTTAGTAAGTCCTTAAAAGTCATTCCGCCTGGTTCAGGTGTTCCGGTACCTGGGAATACTGCAGGATCTAAAACATCTAGGTCAATTGTTATATAGACTGGTTTGTCTTTGATTTTCTCGATGACATCTTCAAGACCTTCAAAGTTGAATTTTTGCATGAATGTATGACCGTTTTTAGCAAAATCAAATTCATGTTTATCGCCGCTTCTTATTCCAAACTGGAAAATTTTTCCGTCACCTAAGATGTCATAACATCTTCTGATAACAGTAGCGTGAGATAGTTTTCTTCCTAAGAATTCATCTCTAAGATCTGTATGAGCATCGAGATGGATGATGTGAAGATTAGGATACTTTTCCATTAAAGCTTTTACAACCGGAAAAGTCACTAAATGTTCGCCACCAATCATCATTGGTTTTTTGTTATCAAAAACGATTTTTCTTGATACATCATAAATGATATCTAAAGATTCTTCCACTAGTCCCATCGGTAATTCTAGATCACCGATATCAACTGTATGATAGTCTTTCAGATCCATTTCTTTATATGGTGAATACCATTCAATCCCCATTGATTCAACTCTAACAGCATTGCCGGCAAATCTCGTACCTGGGCGATAAGATGTTGTGTTGTCTAACGGAGCTGAGAATAGTACTACGCTAGATTCGTTGTATTCACTTTTACAACTTTGAAATGATAAATCTACTTTTTTCATATTAAATCACCTTCATATTTAATCCAATTTTCTTTGTCGACGATTTGTACATAATCGATATCGGTATCGTTGTCGATATCGCTTTGTAAAGAACCGCCTTTTTCTTTATAAAATTTAATGTCTCTTACGACTTCTTCAGTAATTACTTCGCCTGGAATTATAATTGGAATTCCCGGTGGATAAATCATGATAGATTCAGCACTGACTTCATCGTATGCATCTTCTAACTTGATTAAGTGTTTTGGTGCATGATAAGCGTCACGCGGTCTAACATAAGTTTCAGGAAATTGATAACGGAACTCAATTTTTGGAAGTTTGTCTTTGATTTTGTTGTATTCAACCGCAAGTTTCTTGAATGCAAGAACCAGTCTTTCCAAGTCTTGTTTTGTAGTTCCTATCGTTAAAACACATAAAACCATGTGTGATTCAGCTAATTCAAGCTGAATGTTATATTTTTTCTTCATGATTTGATATACGTCAAATCCTGATAAACCTAAATCGCTGACTTTAACCATCAGTTTTGTTTCGTCATAATCGAAACAACCTTGGTTCAAAAGATATTCTTTATCGATAACTTTTATTCCAGGGATATTTTTAAGTTTCTCTCTGGCGATTTTTGCAAGTTGCAAGACATTGTTAATTCTTGCCTTTCCATGGAAGTACATGGTTTTTCTAGCAACGTCAAGTGAGGCCATCAGTAAAGGACTAGGAGAAGTAGATTGTAACATGTTAAGCGTTGCGCGTAGTCTTTGATGATCAATTCTATCACCTTTGGTTAAGATTACTGAGCTTTG
>JAQVFZ010000165.1 GCA_028697025.1 Candidatus Izemoplasmatales bacterium
GCTTGTTACGGTAAGATCCTATGACGAAAAAACAAGAATTCTTCGACACCTATAAAAAATATATCAAAAGAGAAGGATCGCTGGAGTTGTTGGAGTTTCTTTCCTCAAGCAAAAGCGATTTCTTTGATGCTCCTTGTTCAACCAAGTACCACCTTTCAAAAGAAGGAGGATTGGTAGAACATTCTTTGAACGTTTATGAATGTCTGAAAGCTTATCTGGAACGTCCACGGGTAAAAGAACTTTATGGACTCAGTTATAGCGATGAATCGATTGCCATCGTTTCGCTTTTGCATGATTTATGCAAAATAAACGTTTATAAAAAAACGACAAGGAATGTAAAAGATTCCAACGGCAAATGGGTTCAAGTACCAAGTTACGATTTTCAGGACGATTTGCCTTATGGCCATGGCGAAAAATCAGTTTACATCATTTCCGGTTTCATGAAACTAACTAGGGACGAAGCCTTCGCCATCAGGTATCACATGGGCTTTTCCGATACGGAAAACGTCAGAAACGTCGGAGAAGCTTTCCAAAGGTTTCCGTTAGCTTTCGCTTTATCAACGGCTGATATGGAAGCCACTTACTTCATCGAAAAATAGCTAAACAAATCAAAGAACCTGATGAAAGGTTCTTTTTAAAAGCAAAAGAGGTATTTATGAACAAGGTATTCAATGTCACAGAGGGGCCGATATTAAAGAAAATGCTACTGCTGGCATTTCCAATCCTGCTTACGACTTTATCGCAAATCGCTTATAATCTTACCGATATTTTTTGGATTGGCAGGGTTGACGTCATCGGCATGAACGAAACCAATGCCGTCAGCGCCATCGGTACTGTTTCTTATTTGACCTGGTTCGCTTTTGGCATTATCCTGATTGCCAAAATCGGCACTTCAGTCAAAGTCTCTCATGCGGTAGGAAGAAAGGAACTTAAAGACGTTAACGTCTTCGCCGCTAACGGTCTTCTGTTAGAGGCGTTTTTAGGTATTTTGTCAGCAATATCAATCCTTTTGTTTCAAAATGAGTTTCTCTCGATTTTCAATATCACGACACCACAGATTATCGACTATGCTTTAATGTACATACCGATTATCGGCGGTCTGATTTTCATCCAATTCATCGTCAATGGCTTTGTGGCAATCAACGAAGGTTTAGGTCAGACAAAGATTAATTTAAGGGTTTTGGCTATCGGTTTCTTATTCAATATGGCTTTGGATCCGCTTTTGATCATCGTCTTTAAAATGGGAATTACCGGCGCTGCGATTGCGACGGTCGGATCTCAGTTCATAACCTTGGTCGTATTCTTCGTCATTTACAAAAAACATAATCCGGATTTAAAAGTCTTCCATATCAAGAACTTTAATTTGGCAGCAATCAAGAAAATTATCGCAATTGGTCTACCGGTAGGTATTCAGTCGATGTTTTTTACGGTCATTTCCATCTACATCGCCAGAAGGGTGTTCGAGTTTGGACCCAATGTAGTGGCTGGGCAAAGAATTGGCGTGCAGGTCGAACAATTGACCTGGATGATAGCCAGCGGTTTCCAATCGGCAATCACCGTTTTCATCGGCCAAAACTTCGGGGCGAGGGAATTCGGGCGGATAAAAAGAAGCATCATGGATATTTCCTTGATTTTGATACCTTATGCCTTCTTGATATCGATGTTGCTGCTATTTATCCCGGAAACTTTGATGAGAATTTTCGTAAATGATGATGAAACTGTTAGGCAAGGCGTGATATACTTAAGGATATTAAGCGTATCGCAAGTTTTCATGATTGTTGAAAGCATAGGCGCCGGATTCTTCAATGGCATCGGTAAATCGGTCATCCCTT
This sequence comes from Candidatus Izemoplasmatales bacterium, assembly GCA_028697025.1. Taxonomy (GTDB): domain Bacteria; phylum Bacillota_I; class Bacilli_A; order Izemoplasmatales; family Hujiaoplasmataceae; genus UBA2289. The sequence continues at coordinate 1,833 of JAQVFZ010000165.1, forward strand.
CGATTGTCGGAATAGTGGGCAATTCCATCCGCATACCTTTCGTTATCTGGCTGACCGTCACCATGGCTCAAAGCGGCATATGGTGGAGCTTGAATTTTTCAGCCATAACCAAAGCGCTAATAGTGGTGGTTGCCTTTATCGTTGCGATCAACCACCTGGAAGATTTCAAAACCAATAAACTATTGCTCAAGAAATTACCAGAAAAGAATTTGTCATAAAAGATTTTAATCTTTATAGAAAGAGGTAATAAGATGATTAAATATACTTTTTCCTCAAACAACGGACCAGTGACTTTGATTAGCGAAAACGAAAAAATCGTCCAAATCATCCTGCAGTCCGAGGAAATTCATCATGATTTACCAAACAAAGCTTGCTTGCAAGCCGAAAAAGAAATCCTTGAATATTTCCTGAATTCAAGGACTGAGTTTACATTCCCGATTGAGTTTTCCGGCAGCGAATTTAGAAAAGACGTACTAAAGGCGATGATGAAGATTCCTTATGGCAAAACCTGGAATTATTCCGAACTCGCAAAAAAGTCGGGACATGAAGGCGCAGACCGTGCCGTTGGCACCGTCTGCAAATATAACCCTTTGCCTTTGATTATTCCTTGTCACAGAGTCGTAAGAAAAAGCGGGGATATCGGCGAATTTTACGGCGGTCGGACTTTAAAGCAATTATTGCTAGATATCGAAAAAAAGCCTTCAAAAAATTGAAGGCTTTTACTT
>JAQVFZ010000166.1 GCA_028697025.1 Candidatus Izemoplasmatales bacterium
ATTGTAAATGTCTGATAAATCCTTGTAGGATTCGTCGCCTTCATAAATGATAACGTCATCCAAAGAATCTATTTCTTTGGCAGATGCGATAATTGTATCCAAAATCTCTTCAATTACGTCATCGCTTAAAACTTCTGTACGAAAACGCCCCATTTTGTTGTTATAGACGCCTTTGATCGTCAAAGCTTCAGTTGCTGCGATTTCATATTTATCAACCGTTCCATCAAAGATTTCAATGTTTAATGAAGTTCTATCACTGGAAAATATTTCAATGTCAGTTATGCCTTTTTCTTTGGCTCTTGAGAATAATTTTTCTAGATTCATTTTATGATTAAGCTCCTTTCTTTCTACCGCCGACGGTGATCTCTTTCACCCTGATTGTCGGTTGTCCGACATCGGCCGGTATTGATCCGGAAGCTGAACCGCACATGCCTCTTTGACGGTCAAGATTACCTGCAATCATGTCGATTTTATGAAGAATTTCAGCGCCGTTGCCAACCAAGGCTGCACCTTTGACCGGTTCGGCAACTTTACCGTTGCGAATCATATAGCCCTCCATAACGCTGAAGTTGAAATCGCCATTGCCCGGATTGACTGAACCGCCGCCCATTTTTTTAGCGAAAAGACCATATTCAGTCGTAGCTATGATTTCTTCCAGAGTGGAAGTTCCATTGTCGATATAGGTATTGCTCATTCTTGAAGTCGGAGCGAATTTATAGTTTTGTCTTCTTGAAGAACCAGTAGGTTCCATCTTCATTCTTCTGGCATTGATTTTATCAATCATGTATGATTTTAATATGCCGTTTTCAATTAATATTCTTTTTTGTTGCGGGTAGCCTTCATCATCAAAGTTGGCAGATCCCCAACCATGTTCAATTGTACCGTCGTCAATGGCTGTAACAATGTCGGAAGCTACTTTTGTTCCTAATTTATCGCAGAAGACTGAGGCGTTTTTTGCTACTGATGTAGCCTCCAAGGAATGTCCACATGCTTCATGGAAAATAACTCCGCCAAAAGCATTATGAATTACAACCGGCATGACGCCGCTTGGGCAGTCATCGGCATATAGCATGGTTTTAGCAATTCTAGCCGCTGATTTGGCATAGTAAGGTATGTCCATGTCTTCATAAAAAAATTCATATCCTTTACCAGAGCCGTCACCGTCATATCCCGTTTGCATCATGCCATTATCACTGGCAACAGCTGAAATCATCAATCTGACTTTAACTCTCGTTTCCGTAACGAAACGACCTTCAGAATTAGCGATTAAAACTTGCTTTTCGTCATCAACCAAGTTACAGATAACCTGCTTGATGACAGAATCATATTCGCTAGCGTGTTTTGATGCTTCTTTTAACAACTTCACTTTTTCAGCCACGGATACCGTACTCGGTTTGATTTTCGGCTGATGTTTTTTACCAACTTCAAGTTCCATCAAAGGCAATCTATGAGTTTTGACCTCATCGTTGAATGATTTGGATAAATCACTTGCAAGTCTAATTAAATCAACCGGGTTTTTACTGTTTGTATAACCATAAACTGATTGAAATTTCTTGGCAATTCTCACACCCACTCCAAAAGCTTTATTGTTTTGTGATTTTTCCAGTCTCCCGGATACCGATTGTAAAACCGATGAACTATGATCCTCGATATAGACCTCAGCGAAATCCGCACCTGTTTCTAAGGCTGTATCCAAAACTTGTTCAATAATATGTTTTTCAAGTAACATTATGTCCTCCTATTAAGGTTGTATTTTTATTTTGATAGGTATAATCTGCTATATTTTTCTTTTAAATATTCAACATAGTACTTAGGATTGAAATTCTCATTGGTTATCATCAGCAGTAACTCTTTAGGGGTTTTGCTGGAACCGTATTTATGAAGTTTATCCTTTAACCATTCGTTAATTTTTGATATCTTGTTTTCTTTAATAAGTTTTTCAACGTCAAGTTCCTTTTTCATGGTATTGTAGATTTGCGCTGAATAAGCCGTTCCTAAAGCGTAAGTTGGAAAATAACCAATCATGCCGCCGCTCCAGTGAACGTCTTGCAAGACGCCTTCACTGTCATTGGCAGGTCTGATGCCTAAATATTCTTCCATTTTATCATTCCAGATCTTTGGTAGTTCATCAACGGTTATTTCGCCATCGATCATCATTCTTTCGATATCATATCTCAACATGATATGTAACGGATAAGTCAATTCATCGGCTTCAATCCTGATCATCGAGGCTTCGACCTGATTTACCGCGTAAAACATATCGTTGACAGTCATGTCTTTTGTTTGTTCCGGAAATAGTTCCTTGAATTTTGGCAAGTGTGCCTCCCAAAATTCATGTGATCTGCCAATAATGTTTTCATAGAATCTCGATTGCGATTCATGAATGCCCATTGACGTTCCGCCATTTAACAAAGTATCATCAAATTCGGTTGATACTTGTTGTTCATAGGTAGCGTGTCCTAATTCATGAATAGCGGCGTAAATACTTGACAGAACATAATTTTCCAAATATTTTGTTGTAAATCTGACATCATCAGGCGAAGTGTTCCAAGTAAA
>JAQVFZ010000167.1 GCA_028697025.1 Candidatus Izemoplasmatales bacterium
CATTAGAATAGTTGTTTCTAAAAATCATGTAGAAATTATAATCATCACCATCTAATTTGACAATAGGTGTTACTGTATTGTGATCTTCTTTGGTATGAGCGAAGATATTTATTGATTCATTGCTGTATTTTTGCCAATCAGCGAAGATTTGGCTGGCCATATCCAATATTTTGTTCTCGTTGTTTCCGATAATTTTTATGGCAGCCATCGGCCAGTTTAACACTTCAATTTTCAAGCCTTTACGTTTAAACATCGCCAAAACTTGAGCTTTTTCAATTGGAAAATCATATTTTCCGCCTTGGAAATGATGGTGGTTAAGTATTGATCCGCCGACAATAGGTAGTCCCGCATTGGAGCCGATGAGATAGTGCGGAAATTTATTGATGAAATCAATCAATTCCTCGAAAGTCTTTGAGTTAACATACATTGGCGAGTGTTCTTTTCTTAGGACAATCAAGTGTTCGTCAAAATAGGCATAAGGTGAGTACTGCATACCCCACTTGTCTTTTTCATGGTTTAAGGTCAGACTTATCACTCGATGATTCGATCTTGGAGCCAGGCTTTCCGTCTGATATAGACCCACATTTTCCATACACAAAGCGCAAGCTGGATATTGATCGTTTTCATCACGTTTTAAGATGATGTCCATCGGATCTTTTTCCGGTTTGGACAGGTTGATAGTTATATCGAGAGGAGCGTATTTGCCTTGATATTTATAGCGCACGTTAAGTTTGTTGCGCTCTGTTTTTATATAGTTTGTCGCAACCGAGAAATTATGAAAAAAAGTCGTTGCGGTTTTTGGACCAGTTTTATAATGAGTATGGAAAATTCGAGAAAGTTCACTTGGCCTTGGCAAAAGACAGTCCATAATTTGTGCTTCAAAAGCGTCTTTGGCGCTGATAGTTTTTGAAGTGAGAACTCCAGATTCAAAAGCGAAATCGATGAGGTCATCGATTAAGTTTGAAAAAGCGACTTCAGGCAAATTGTCCAATCTCTTAAAGCTTGTCAGTTGCAAAAGCTTCAAAATGCGATTTTGAGCGTAAAAAACATCATCCTCTTGGAGCAAGTTGTTTTTTAAGCCGTAATCAAGCAATTGATTGATTCTTTCGTTAATCATTTTCTTCCTCCCCATATCCATTTGGGTGCAACTGATGAAATTGCCAAGCAGTGGAAATAATTTGTTTGATGTCTCTTTTGACTTCCCAATGCAAAACTTCCTTGGCTTTTTGATTGCTCGCTATGAGAATGTCAGGATCACCGGGTCTTCTATCACCGATAACGACCGGGATTGGTTTTTCAGTCACTTTTTTGGCGGTATTCAAGATTTCCAAATTTGAATAACCGGTTTGGCTGCCTAAATTGAAAATATTCGAATCATTACCTTTTTGCAAGTAATCCAAAGCCAAAAGATGTGCTTCTGCTAGATCTTCAACGTGAATGTAATCCCTTATGCAAGTGCCGTCTTTTGTTTTGTAATCATCGCCGAAAATGGTCAATTTATCCCTCTTATGTAGAGGAACTTCCAAAACAATTGGAATGAGGTGAGTTTCCGGATTATGGACTTCACCTATAGTTCCATCCGCAGCCGCTCCAGCAACATTAAAATATCTTAGGCTGACATATTTTATCCCATACGCCAAATCAGACCATTTAAAGATTTTCTCCATGAATAGTTTGCTCTCGCCATAAGGATTAGTTGGTTCGGTCGAATATTTCTCGGTGATTGGCATTTCTTCATGAGAACCATAGACTGCAGCTGTCGAAGAGAAGACAATTTTCTTGATATTGTGTTTAACCATGGTTTCGACCAGCTTGATGGCGCCAATGACATTATTGTCAAAGTATTTTAAGGGATCTTTCATTGATTCTCCAACCAAACTGAAAGCGCAAAAATGGACGCAAGCATCGATTTTTTCTTTCTTAAAAACATTATCCATAAAGTTTTCATCGCGTACATCACCCTGAAAAAATTTAATGTTTTGCGGCAATGATTTTCTATGGCCTGTGGATAAATTATCGATTACTATGATTCGATTTTGGGCTTCTAAAGCTTTTTTCACAAAGTGACTGCCTATATAACCGGCTCCACCTAAAACTAAGATATTCATGCTTCCACCTCAAGTTTATTGATAGTATCTTTAAAGAGAGAAAAAGGATTTTTATTCGGGTAAAGCGTGAAGGTCAATTTTTCTTTTGAAACCGGATGACTAAACCTTAGTCGATAAGCGTATAACCCTAGATTATAACCCATATCTTTAGGGTTATATTTATAGTCATTGTAGATAGGATGACCATAATTGGCGAGTTGACAACGGATTTGATGGAACCTGCCAGTTTCAAGTTCGATATCGATTAAGGAAAGATTGTCTTCAGTCATTAAAACCTTGAAGCGAAGAATGCTCTTTTTTCCACTTGATTCGTCTTTTATAAGAGCAATTTTGTTTGTTTCGTCCTTATCGAGATAATCAATCAGTTCAATGATCGAATCCTCTTCTAAAGTTCCTCTGACGACTGCCAAATATTTTTTTTCAAAATCCAAATTTCTGATATCTTGA
>JAQVFZ010000032.1 GCA_028697025.1 Candidatus Izemoplasmatales bacterium
AGTATTTTTTTAAATCTGATAGTATTTTTTCTTTTTCATCTTTTCTCTTGCCGTCCAATACTGCTTCCATCCAAAGTCTTTGGGCTGCTCCGCCGGCTTGGATATCAAGGTCTTTATACGAAAGCTCCGGGATCAATACAGGCAACACTTTTTTGATTGAAGCACTACCAAAAAAATCTTTATGAACATAGGAGCAGGTGGAAAAAGGTGTCATCAAATCCACGATCCGATCATTCAGATTTTCATAAAAATCACTGTATTCTGGAGCCACTAGCCCCATAAGATTATTGCAACTTTTTTCAAATCCCTCGAACCAAACAAGCACAGTTCCAAATTCGCCAATTTGTGACTTCAATGTTTCCGATAGAGGAACGACAGGGTTAGTATTTGAAGTGTGAAGATATTCAAAATGCTTTGGCTCATCTCCATGTTTTTCAATAACATGAAGCGAGTATTGGAAAGGTAGTTGCTTGTATGGTCCAAGCCCATCGAAATAGGGGATAACTGATGAAAGTGTCTCGTAATCGAGGAAATAAAGCGGGTATTCGAGTGATTCCAAAAAAGTTTTAATTCTCGGTTTATTTATAAAAACCTCATCAAACTTTGTCGCTTCCACTTGGCTTCTTTGTTTGTTGTTCAGTTTAAAATCACTGGGTATCTCAGATAATTTTTTGATTCCCATTTTTTCCAGCTCACCGATTTTGGTTGAGCCTGGAGAACAGAGATGATATATACTATATTCTTCGATGTTAGCTAAAGTTTTGTAAATTTCAAGCCATTCGCTAAAAGCACCCATATTAGCAAGTGACGGTGAAATATCCGGGCAGGTTGGGTTATCGATAACGGAGAGCGCCTCATCTATCCCTTTTTTAGTTTCTTCTTTTTTGCTTTTTACCTCATCTGTAATTTCAGTAATCTTGGCAATCTCTTCTGGTTTGATCTCTCCATTTTTAATGTATTGATTATTAACATGCACGACAGAAATGTTATCAATTTTGTAACCGCATCTCTCTAATACCTCTGTCTGAAATGCCAAATCATAAACATGTTCAGGCTTTGCTTGTGTGCTAGATTTTATTTCATATAAATCAAAGCCACCTTTAATATTTTTAGATAACACATCGCAAATACAGGTTATCCTATCGGATTCAAATCTACCCTGTAATATCGTCTTGGCGCCTGATTTAATTGCTTCCTCAGTTCTATTTGGTAATTCTTTATAACTATTGTAGTTTCCACGATCGCATTCAAGTTTTACTGCTTCCGGAAAAAGCTTTTCTGCATATGATTCAAAAAGAAATCCCGCATCAAAGATAGCCTGTAAATCATCATCGACAGGCGGCAATTTATCTTGATCGTGCTTTTTAAACCACAACCAAGCGGGGTGTTTTAGAAATAACATATAATCTGATTTTGAAAGTTGCATGTTAACTGCCCGAAGCTAATCTTGGATTTCTTCTATTCCATTATTCGCTGATGCTTGAAGCTCAGCCTTGATGCTATCATGTGGTAAGTTGAGCGCTTTTGCTATGTTTGCCACAAGCTGGCGCTTAGAATTTGTGTCGGTTCCTGTATTAATAAAATATCCAGTGTCGTACACCTCCCTGTAACTACTAAATACAGTTGCATCAGTTTGTATGTATTTAGACAGCCATTCATTATTCTTTATAGTAGTCAAGAAATGATCAGGGTTATTGTCATATATGGCCTCAATAATTATATCTACAGCATCTGCCCACGTAGATACTGAATTCTTTTTGCCAAATATTTCAATCGATTTAATTCCCTTGCCCTTTAGATCTATATCATCTAATAAATATATCGAGGTATCCTCTTCTGCTGGCTTAAATGATGTTTCCGGTAATGGCCACTTCTTGTTAAGGTTCTCAAGCCACCAGTCCTGCCTTTCCTTCAAAGTGTCCTCGTTCCATGAATCACGAGCGGCTATCCATTTGTTTATTTGTAGAGGGCTGTATTGGAAACCAACTTTTCTAATCTCGCCTGTCTTTTTTTCTTTCACCTCGAGCGTCATCTTGTCTTTAGCAGGAACACCGTTAAAAGGCAGGTTTGAATATTCGGAGTTATATCCCGTGAGTGTCAGGTTGGCAAGAGTGTGAAGGTATTGCCCGTGAATACGCTCGTAATCTTCACCCAACATCTCTCTCCACTCTTTACTTGTAAGGGTCTGTGGCATAACATGTTCAATGGTTAATTGAAGTTCATCTTCCACAATTTTGTGCAAGGTCTGTTTGGGATCATCTTTTGAGCCATTTTCGGCTGAAGACAGCACGTAGCACAGTACGGAATTGCCGTGTTGCTCATAAAATGGAAAAGTTCTTACAGCAGTATTAAAATCATCATTGGTTGGCATTTGCGTCTGTCCAGTTTGACTTAAGAAAATGTATTTCAGCACCTCTACGTAATTGGCTTCCGAATTTAGCCTTAGATAATTTAATACTTGTCTGTGGAGTGTCGCCATAAATCTGTCAACACTTGTTACATAGAAATTAACTACGATGCGACGAGAAAAATATGTCTCTATAAGTTTAAAGATGCTTGCGAGATCTTCGTCTGTAATCTTCCCCCCTGCATGATACTCTAAAACCGACATTGCGTACGGAATATACAAGTCAACTCTTAGATATCGCATACGAAATATGTTTTCAGATATATCTCCGTATATTGATAAATCAGTACTGTTTTTAATATCGTTAGTATCGTAGAGCTTTAATAGTTGGTAAAATTTTAAGGCTCGTTTTATATTTCCATAAAATTTATCAATTGAATCTATTTCTTGGGTTTCCCCGACATCTTTATTAAATTTCTTTTTAAATTCCGAGTACACTTCGGGCATTTTGATATTAGTTTGTTTCTGAGAGATTAAATAATACCTGAAAAAATCTGTAATATTGTCTTGGTTTATGCCTGTTAGTGTGCGTTCGATCGGTCGCCAATACTCGCAGTAAACATGATTGCGCAATTTTTTATTGTTCAACATAAGTGCAAAGTTACGAATTTTATCACCATCAGATAAGGGCTTGCCAGTAGAGTTGATACTCTCAAACACTCTCTGTGGGTTATCGTCACTTGAGACAAGCGTAAGAAGCGCTATTTCAAACTTTTCAAGACCGTCAATGTATTTATCGAGACCGCCTTGTTTCTTGCTGAAATATTCTCGAAATTTGGCATAAACTTTGTAAACATTGCTTTGTCTGTCTTTTAAATCTAGTTCAGACTCCTCGCCGTGTACATTAAAAATACGTTGAAGTATCTCATTATCCATAGTTACTGTACGAAGTTTTACACGACTATTGTCTAGGTCTTTATTAATAAGATACTGATATTCAATTTTGTCTGCTGTTGTTTCCTGGTTCTCAATTAATGATGGGTTTCTTCTGGCCATGTGGTAGATCGCAGAAATCATCAGCAATGATGTGGTTACACGTTGTTGCCCATCGATGATAGCCCTAGAATATACACTGTCAGTATCCTTTACTTGTACAACTGTGCCAAAGTAGTGATTTTTACCCTCTTTTATACATTCCTCTAGGTCATTCAAAAACTCGTCAATATTTGTAGCCTGCCACGAGAAAGGCCTTTGAAATTCTGGAATCTCAAAAAACATGCCCGGAGTGTACAAGAACTCTTTCATATTACTTTGTGCAAATATCATTTATTCTCCTCTAAAATGCTCATGTTACATTCGAGCCTAATTTTTGTTATAGATTACTCTTTTTTGGCTCGTAACGCAATGAAAACTTAAAAAAGGCAGCATGCTGAATAAGCATCATTAAATTCACCGTCTCGATTTCATCTCTTGATCAAAACATCTCTTGGTTTGGCGCCGTCAGCTGGCCCAACGACACCCTTTTCTTCAAATATATCCATCAATCTAGTAGCCCTTGCATAACCTATGCGTAGGCGTCTCTGTAACAAAGCAGGGGAAGCTTTTCCGGCTTCAACTACCGCAGATAGAGCTTCATCATACATCTCATCTTCTTGCGCCCAATTGGTATTGCGCTCTTCCCAGTTTCTTTGTTCATACAATTCCATTTTAGTTAAGATGACATCTGTTTTGGCTAAGACAAGTTTGAGCAAAATTTCAATGTTTTTTAACTTTTTTTCATCCATAATTTTCCTTCACGTTTTTTATTTCTTTAACCAATCTATTCTCGAAATCGCTCAAATTCATATAGTCTTTCGGAACGATACGATTGATACCGGCGGCTTTTGCCTCTTCATTCCACTGCGGAGTTGAGGAGATAGAAATTATTTTATCCTTGCCGAATTTTTCAAAATCAAGAATATGAAAGGATCCACCAAGCTTGCAATCTCTATCAAGAAGAACAATATCAAATTCCGATTTCTCGAGATTGTTTAAATAATCTCGAGCTTCCGTATATTCGGAAAATACAGTTACTGCAAAATCGGTCTTGCCGTAGAGTTCTTCTTCTAGCTCGAAAAGCCCATCCATTATAACTGACAATGTTTTTAAATCGTCCTCTAAAATTAAAATTCGGGTGGTTTTCATAATATAGTTTTTTCGTCTTTTGCTTTTTGAATAAGTTTGTCAAAATCCTCTACGGGAATTAGCGGACAGAATTGCCCCCAAGTCCACTTACCTTTAGCTCTTCCAATTTTGCCAACTATGTAATACCCGATTCTGTACTCAACATCTCCGATTTCGTTTTTTTCTGACACTCCGTCAACAATCTTTTCTTTTCTTAATCTTTCAACAATAAAAACCTTATCGGGATAATTAGTCTGTTTCATAAAAGTAAAAGCTTCTCTAACCCATTGAATTTTATAAGTTCGGCTTATGTCTTTAGTTTTGACAAGCTTGTTGTTTTTCCATTCTGTGGTTTTTTTCGAAATAAATTCCTGTGCGTTCATTTAACTGATTCCTCGATAATTTTTATTTCTTCCGAAGATAAATTATATAAACCATAGATTAAATAATTGATTTCTTCTCTAACGGTGTTGATTTGGTCTTGACTATTATCATCTTTATAAAATGATTTTGAATTGACGATAGAAATAATCTTATCGATTTTAGAGATCAATTTTTGGTTATTAACTATGTTTTTCGGGATAGGCAAGTTATTAATCATGTCTTTTGTAAATGTGGTTCCTTGGTTATAACTAGAGGCAGGATATTTTTCTTTAAGATAAAATTGCGCTATTTTACTATTAATTACTGACAATATAATTTTGAGATATTTTTCGTTATCGGACGTGATAATAAGCGTAGACTTGCCCGGGATAAATTCACTGTTTTTGTCAAAAAAAGCGTCTAACAAATTTAAGCCTTTAACAATCAATTTTATTTTTTTTGTTTTTCTATAATAGGAATTATTAAATTTATTATGAAATGTCTCTTTATCCACTATGGGACAAAGATATTTGTTGCCCAAGTATGTCATTTCAGAAATTCCCCATCTTGAGTAATATTTGCTGATTGTCCCCGTATTAACAACCTTGAAGTGATCAGATGGATTATAATTAGTAGCCAAGTTGTCTAGAAGGGGTTTCAATTTATAGGCATCTGATGTAGCGCATGCATTTTCACAAAGACCCAAATCAGATATTTTTAAATTGGGAGATTCAATTTTAAATATTAGATTGATGTTGTTTGAGAAAAGGAAATCTAATCTATATGGCTCTTCGATTGATTCTTTACTTATCTCATTTATTTCATAAAAATTTTTACCATCAAATTTAAAGACTTCTAGATGCTCTGTTTTTGTCTTGTGAAAAAATGTTAGGATCGAGTCTACTTTAGCGCTTTGGAATACTCCTCGTCCAGTTTCAATTATCTGATAAATATAATTATATAGGCCTTTTCTTAAATAATCTCCAAACGGTTTAGCAATCCACTTATCAGGAGAAATATAACAAGATGTACCGCCTGAATTTAGCAAATTGAAACTTAGCTCGAAGAAAGCAATATAAATATCCCAGTTTCCCTTACACCAAGAATACTTATTTTGGATATAACATCTTAAAGATCTTTGACCTTCATTAACCATCGTTTCCGAATCAATGTAGGGAGGATTGGCGACAACAACATCAAATCCCGATTTATTCTTATTAAATACTTCTCCAAAATGAAGTTTCCATGGGAAAAATGGTCTTAACTTGTCTTGCTTCCATTTGTTTACCACAGACTTGATGCTCAGTATCTTTTCTGTGTTTTTTGATAATAATTTTTCATCGCGAGGATTATTTTTTATTTGAGAATCAAGAGTATCAATTTCTTCTTGGCACTTGCTGATTATCAGATCATTTTCTACGGAATCGATTTCCGTTTTCAATCTTTTCTTTTTATCTGATTCGTGAGTATTAAAATACTCTGTGTGCAATTTTTCCAGTTTCTCTGTAAGAGTCTCGCTTTTATCAACAATTAATTTAATTTGTCTCTCTTTTTCAAAAAGATTTTTCATCTCTTTTGTTCTGCGGTCAAACTTATTGTTTCCGTTAAAATCAAAAGAGATTTCGCTATCACCGATTACTAAATTTTCTAGCAAACTATTCCCTTGCATAAGTTTGTAGTCAAGGTTAGGAAGTGGTTCAATATCATCAATTTCCTCATCTACTACAATAGATAGCCAAAATCTTAGTTTAGCAATATCTACTGCGCCGGGGTCTATGTCTACTCCATAAAGACAATTCTGAATAGCCTCTTTTTTCATTTGGTAAATAGACTTTTTCTCAAGATTTTCAGGAAAGAAAAGGCGTAATAACATTCGGAGGTTAACTATTTCGTTTAGCATTCCAATTAGAAAAGCCCCAGAACCACAGGCAGGATCACATACTTTAATATCTTTTAGAAGTTCCTCGACTTTATCGGTATCTCCTTCAAATAGTGCGGTTGCTTCTCTTTTCGTTTCGTCAGCATCAATTAAGCTGAATACCTTATTTAATTGTTTCTTGCTAAAGCTAGAATTTGATGACAGGTAATTAACTAAACTTTCGCGGCACATATAATGGACAATTTCTCTAGGTGTATAGAAAGCTCCCTGGCCTTTGCGAATATTTTCATCGATTAAATTCTCAAACACCTTGCCAAGCATTTCTGGGTCGACTGAAACTTCCTGATCGTCTGGAGTGTTTTCATCGACTGTAAAGTTGTATAAGTCGAAAATATCTAAAACCCCATCTTTATCATTGTTAGAAAATATCTCGTCGGGTATGTTTATAAACTCTTCTTTCCATTTGTAATTATTCAGAGGCTCAAAAAGTCCTCCGTTAAGAAAGGGTATTTGACAATCAAAGTCAGAGCGGTAAAAACTAGCTGCCATTTCTGGTTTTTTATTCAAACAATCATAAAAAAGAGGTTCTAGATAATCGTTATAGAAGTTTTTATTAAAATCATTACTCTTATTAAATAAATTTCTTAAAAAATTACTGTCTCCTCTTGAAATGTGTTCATTTTTATCTGCTCCAAGCCACCCTTTTCTTTGTAAAAAATAGAGGAATACAATTTGCCCTAATATTTTTTTTGTAAATATTTCAATTAATATATTATTTTTTTCGGCGAATGCTTTAAATGCGTGATCAGATGTAAATTTCTCAAGTAGCTCTAAATATAGCTTTTTGTAATGCGCAAAGAATTCCTTGGTAACAATTTCAACATCAAATCTGTCAATCAGATCTTCAAAGTCTCTTACTTTGTTTTTTAAAAACTTCTCTGGGGTTTTTGTTTTTGCATCCGGTCCCAAATAAAAAGAATACCTGCGAGGATTGGTGAATTTCTGGACAATTTTACCTGATTCGGACTTTTCGGGGGTCATCTGCATCAGCGAAAGCCGCCAGTTTTTATCGTCTTCACTGTAATATACTGCAAGGGTTTTGTAGGCCTGATACTCTTTCATTAGTTTGAAACCCTCTTTTGCTTGGTAGACCTTCTTTTCTGCCTTACCTTCTACTTTTAGTTCAAATATTGTTAAATCTAATTCGTCACATTTGCCGAGCAGAGTAGCCTTTTTAATAGCCTTATAACTGCTACTTAAATTTACATTCGTTATATCTTTATCAAAACTTGGCAAAAAGTCTTTAATGAAATCTAGTAAATCATTTTGACTGTACGATTGTTTGAAATTCATACCCGAAGCTCCTCGCTTAGAACAATCTCTTCACCTTCCGACTCAAGGCGCTCAACTCGTTCATTAATAACTTTAATTTGGTGCTCAGGCACAACCTCCTTCAATCTCTTAAGCGAAGCTTCCGGATCTTTTGTACTGATCTTTGCGATATCCTTTAGTGACCCATCGCTTATATCATCATATTTTCTAATAATATCTTCTACATCTTTGCAGTAGTTTCTTGCTGAGGGTAAATTTTCTCCAAGATATTTTAAGAATGCAATCGCATCAGCGCGTCGGCCTGCAATTTTTGGTAAGGGATTTTTAGCGAAAAGAGCATCGCGGACGATTTCAAATAATTTGTCATATTGCTCATCGGCCGGTTTGCCTTTTTCGTCGGGATTGGCTTCAAAAAGTGGTACTACTGTTTCAGAACCTACGATATTTGGCTCATTGGAAATCTTGTCTTTGATAGCAAATATTACATGATCTCCCTTTTTGCCAAATCCGATGACACTGTCTACTTTTTGCCCATCTCTAATTACTCGGCTTCTAGGTTGTATTTTATTAATTTCCGAAATTAATTTGTCGTCTTTTTTGGCAATATCATAGGCTTCACGATGATCGGCATCCCAAGATTTTTGTTCTTGCTTCTCTTCCTCTTTCTGATATTCATCCTTAAAAAATGTTGATAAATCTTCATCGGGCGTCAAGGTTTTTGTATCAGAGCCAACCAGATTATTTATTAAATTGATTTTGAGTGTTGATATTTGCTTGATCCGTATTTCTGATTCTCCAACCTCCGTTGGGAAGAAGTTGTAGATGTATAGGTTGTCAAACACTTTTTTATTAATACGATTGATACGTCCGATTCTTTGAATCACTCGGGTAGGATTATAAGGAATATCATAGTTAATAATAATACCAGCTCTGTGCAAGTTGTAACCTTCGCTAAGAGCGTCTGTGGCTATTAACACATCATAATCGTTCTTCTGCTTATAGTCAGGAAGACCAGCGTCAAAATTCGTCCTAATAATCTCCTTATTTTGTACAGAAGAACAAGCTGCAGTATAATGGAACAGCCTTTTTACTCCTCTTTTCTTCATTTCATTGAAAAGATACTCCACAGTATCAGCATATGCAGAGAAAATAACTATTTTTCTATCCGGATTTTCCTTGAGTTTCTCATTAATTTTTTTAATTAGGTCGTCTATTTTAGGATCAAATTCTTTAGTTGAAGAGCTATTTCCGAACCATTCTTCTCTTATCGATTGTAAAAGCTTGATATCTGCTTTAACTTCGTTGATATAGGATTCTTCAATCAATTCGTTGTTTACTGTTATTAAACCAGTAGCACTTCTCATTTTTTCTAGTTCATCATCGGCTGATTCGGCGTCCATTTGCGCATCGACGTTATCGGAATCGTCGAGAATTATATTTTCCGGATCAGGTATTTGCCCCTTCTTCAGAATAGGAATCTTACCTAGCTCTTCCCACCATCGTTCGATTAACTTGTTTGATTCAATCATTTTTTCAAGTGTATTGTCGAAGGCGGCTTTAGAGCTTTCAAATCGAGTGACCAAGAGGCGCCTCATAAATTTTGACAAGTTGGTCTGAGCGGTTTTCAAATCTGTTTCGTCCATATCATTGCCAAGTTGTTTTATAAATTCTTCTCTTTTGCCCTCTTTTATATATGCTGCGGGCTTATATCTGGCACCAATGAAGCCATCATCCGCAGTAATCTTTTCCAATGTTCGGATATAAAGTTCGCTTAATAAACCTAAATTATAGTCCATTAATTCAGGCCCCACTACCTCCGAAAAATCTATACCTTGCCTTTCCAGATCTTCTCTGTAGCGGGTGATAGTTTTAATATCAATTCTCGATCTTCTTATAATAACTGGTTCGATAAGTCTTCTTAGCTCCCTGGCAATTTCTTCGCTTTGTCCATTAATATATTCTTTGTCCGATGAGTTCTTTCGCATATATGTGCGAAGTTTTTTGTATCTATCAATAAGCTCTCTAAATCGTAACGATAAGTTGTCAACGGATTTAATAGTTGATTGTCCCGGAGTTTGAAAAAGTTTAACTAATGCAAATACATCTTTTGGGTCGTTGTTGAATGGAGTGGCTGTCAATATCAATATTTTGTTGTTTGGATTGCTTCTACAAATCTGATGAAGAAGTTTGTAATCATTTGTGTCTTCGTTTCTAAAGCGATGAGCTTCATCAATTATAATTAGAAGCGGTTCTCTGGCTTCGGAATATATTCTATACACCTCATCAATTTTTCCAGTACTAAAGACACGAGCACCTGGAATTTTGAAATACTGCTGGTATTCCTCCCATTGGTCGTTTAGATGAGGAGGGGCAATAATAACTGTTGCCATTTGCATATTGTTGGCGATTGCAGAAGCGATGATGCTCTTACCAAGCCCTACAACATCAGCAATAATAGCCCCATCATACTTATCTAGGCGATCTATGCCTATCTTGATTGCATCCAGCTGATATTCGAGGTCTGAAAAGTCACCATTTGTTATTTGTTTTGGAGTTCTTATATCTACCTTTTCGTCTTGGCCGAATAGTTCATGCAATACTCTAATATAAACATGATAAGGGCTAGGATTAGCGTAAAGCCAAAGATCTGTTTTTAGATCTTTTACAAAAGTTTTATCGTCAAGGGCAGTTGCGACATCTATGTTGTCAGCATCTTC
>JAQVFZ010000168.1 GCA_028697025.1 Candidatus Izemoplasmatales bacterium
TGAACAATCCATTTTCCACCACACCAGGGATGGTGTTAAGTTCATTTTCCAGGGCAGCAGGATCTGAAATTTTCTGGAACTGTATATCCAAGACAAAATTACCGTTATCAGTAATAACTGGACCATCTTTTCTTTCTGCAATCCTTAGCTCTGGTTTTCCATCCATGGCTTCCAGTCTTTCAGCAACCAATCTAAATGCCTGGGGTATCACTTCAACAGGCACAGGAAATGTTCCCAGTTCATCCACCAGTTTAGAGTCGTCCACAATAACTATGAACTTCTCTGCTGAACTGTCTACAATCTTTTCCATTGTATGTGCTGCTCCGCCTCCCTTAATAAGGTTTAACTGAGGGTCTACTTCATCAGCACCATCTACTGCCAGCTCCACGTTATGCTCATCCAGGGTAGTCATTGTGATGCCCGACTCCCAGGCCAGGAACTGGGATTGATAGGAGGTTGGTATTCCTAGAATCTCCATTTCCTCTTCCTTTATCTTCTCAGCTAATCTTTGGATGAAGTAATGGGTGGTGGAACCTGTACCTAAACCCACAACCTGACCATCCTTTACCAGTTCTGCTGCTTCATAACCAGCCAGTTTTTTTAGATTCATGGTTTTCCAATCCAATATTTAATTATCATAAACTGTTATAGGAGTTTATTCTCAATAGAATTAATAAAATCCCAGTATAGAAGATATATCCTCATAGATTATCATCCATTTATAAATTGATCCCATAAATTCACACCAACTATCTTAAAATAATACTCTAAACAACCTCCAGCAACACCAGGCTCAGGTTAGTTCCATTGAAACACTTTATCTGTGATTTTCCCAGGTTCTTTATTATTTTACAGCGGTCACCTTCATAGAGACCTTCTGGTGTGCGGAGCTCCTGATCTATGCAGGAATTATCACACTCAACTGGTTTAAACAGGATATTTGAACCTTCAAAGGCTGTTTTTGAATCAATTAACACCAGGATAGGGGATTTTTCCACAACCACCACCTTCACCTTACCACCTTCGTGGATAAGGCAGGGGTGCTGGGTTTCTTTTACCTCCTTTATCTGGTAAATCCTGCCTTCTTCCAGTGTATCTATGCAGGTATTTTTGAATCTGCATTTCATACAGGAAGGTGCCCCTCCGTAATGTACAAATTCAAGTCCTTTTTGAGCTAGATTAGTTCCTATAAGAGTTATCATAAATATCACACTATCTGGAATGGTGTTTGGTAAAATTTTCTTTTTAAGGTGAGAATAAATAAATTTACTATTTTTTTATCTTATTATTTAACAATATAATTTTTACTATCATTCTTATGCCTTTAAATATTAGTTATTATTACTATTAGGTATAACAGGTAATCGAGGGCATAAAATGAAGGTTATTATCTCAATTTTTCTGGTGATTTTACTGGTGGTAGGGACTGCAGGGTGCACATTCCAAAATTTCGATTTCTTTGATAGTAACGATACAAAAAATTATACTGGATACGGTGTTTCTTTTAACTATCCTGGAACCTGGATGGTGATTTCAGATAATGCCACTGGAATTAGAAATATAGGTGTTTACAAAAAAGAAAACAGCACATTGAACCCCACACAAATAAATATAGAACTCATGTCTACTCAGGGTATGTCTAAAGAATCAGTTATTTCTCTCTACAGGAATACTCAAACCCCTGGTTGGACTAAAATCTCAGAAAATACTCGTACCATAGACGGTGAAACTGCTTATGAAGATGTATATGAAGTAAACGACACTGTGAACTTCAGCGAGTTAATGAGGATACATCAGATCACATTCGTCAAAAACGACACACTATACCTGATACTCTTACATGCTCCTGATAAAGAGTTTGATGTAGAAAAACCAGTATTTGATATGATACTTGAGAGTTTTAAGGTTGTAAAATCAAACTAAAAGCAAAATATTCAGATAACACCGGTGTTAATGGCCAGTTTACGAGCCGACTCCCTGGTAAGCCCCCGATCACCAAGTATGGTATATCTCTCCTTCCTGATGGTGTGGGACATGGTTAAGGCTTTAATAATATATTCCTCATGAATATTTAACTCTTCAGCTGTGGTGGGTGCTTTAGCTATTTTTAATTTTTCCCTTATGTATTTCCAATCTCCACCATGGAGGTACATCATCATTATGGTCCCTACACCGCACTGTTCACCATGGAGTGCTGGTTTGGGTGCAACCATATCCAGGGCATGACTGAATTTGTGTTCAGATCCACTGGCTGGTCTGCTCGTACCTGCTATACTTATGGCCATTCCACTGGATATCAAGGCTTTAACCACCATCTCAGCACTTTCAATTAAACCCTCTTTTACGGCATTTGCAGATTTCATAGTCATTTTTGATGTCATGAGGGATAATGCTGCAGCTGAATCACTGTAATCTTCATTTAAGAGTCGATGAGCAAGTTTCCAGTCCAGTACTGCGGTGTGGTTTGACACTATATCCGCAAACCCAGCTGCCAGGAGGCGGAAGGGAGCTTTAATTATGATCTCTGTATCTGCTATAACCCCAAT
>JAQVFZ010000169.1 GCA_028697025.1 Candidatus Izemoplasmatales bacterium
AATTGATAATGCATTCGATCCATGAGTAATCGATGAGCCATACGTCAAAAGCGTCTTTTGCGGTAACTGTTCTTTTGTTGGAGGGCAAATATCCCCTTCGATGTCAATAATTTTGATTTCACCACGCTCAAAAATGATACGGACTACCTCTGGATCCCAATCGAGATTGGCCTGTATGGTCATCAACTTTAAGGTTTCCATGTTGTTAGGTCGTTCAAAGATGAACTCGGTCGGAGTGACAGGTATGTGCCTGTTCATCTCGTGACCATCCCATCCGCCCTGAATGCCGCCATGAAAAACATGGAATGTCGTCAGAAGGCTAGAAGATGAGATGGATTGCATCGTGATTTTGACAGGACCGTTTTTGATGACAAATCTAAGTTCGACACCTATTGCCGTGGAAGACATCCATCGTCCCATATCGCTCTCGAGTCCTTCATAAACATTTTCTGGGATACGCAACCATGTCAAGCCATCTTCATGAGAAACAAGATGTCCGATGTTGTGAATTTCTATTTGCTTGAATTCCATAGATTTTCTCCAATCATGATAAGGGAATTTTTAATTGCTGGTTTTCTGAGTGTCATCTCATTTTACCATGGTTCATAAATATTCTAAAGGCTGATTTTGTAGAGTGATTTATATGTTTGACAAATTGTTTGGATATCTTATTTCTTTCCATTTTACATACGAGCTAAATTGCATATTAACCGATACCAAGACATTTAAGGTGCATTTGCACCTTTTTTACAGTTTTTATCATTTTATGATGATTTTTTCCCTATTTATATGAAAATATGCACACTTTTCATTGACGTAGACTCAAAAGCAAAAAAATGTTATAATTTCCTCGTGAGATACAAAGCGAAAAAAAATGATTTCGGTTAAGGATTATGAGGCTTTTTTGTTATCTAAAAAGACTCTTTAGATATTTCTTAGACTTGAGTTCCAATTCGAAAAGGAGGGATAATGTGAATAAAATCATCTTTATAACCGGTGCTACCAACGGCATCGGCTTGGCTTTGTTCAAAGCTTTGATCAGTCGAGGTGATCATGTCCTCGCCGTCGGCTCGAACAAAGATAAATGCTCTCGGCTTGAAACCGAGTTCCATAATCAATTTCCTGACGCCGTCTTCAAGATTTTTGCCTGCGATTTATCGTCTCAAGCCGCAATTCAAGGATTGATCATAGCTGCCAAGGAATATTTGTCCAGCAAGAATCTTGACAAGATCGATTGCTTGATTAATCATGCCGGTAGCGTCATGGATCACTTACAGATGACTGTTGATGGCATTGAGTATCAATTAGCTTTAAATCAACTAGCAACAATACAATTAACGGAAAGTCTTTTGTCTTATACCGAAGACGGGTTGGTTCTGTTTACGGGTTCCACTTCACATTATAAAGCCAAAATACATTGGGATAATTTGGAATTCAAAAAAGGTTTTTACCGAATCTTCGGTAGTTATCGCCAAAGCAAACTAGCGAATGTCATGACGGCGAAATACTATAATTATCTATGGGAAGGTACTAACCGGCGTGCTTATGTCATTGATCCGGGTTTGGTAAAAACAAACGTCGGTACGAAGAATATGAAGGGCTTGCCAAAGTTGGTATGGAACATTGTCAAACGGAGAGGAGATGATCCGACAGTACCGATCGAGACATATTTATATGTCATCGACAATCGCCCCGATGGATTTTATTTTCGTGATAAAAAAGCAATCAACTATAATAAATCAGCTAATGATTTGGATGCTTGCAAGAAATTATACCAGATATCCAAAGCTAAAATTAAGTTCTAGAAGAAAATCACCTATTGGGTGATTTTTTCTTTTTTAAAGGATTAATTGATGTCAGTAAAGTAATAATATAAGAAATTTATGTTTTAATTGACAATAATCAGGTTTGTTTATATAATGTTCTTTGACTGTCTATAGGAGGATTTTAATGAAAGATATGAAACTGGCAAATCCCGCACCACTTGGGCTTTTGGGATTTGGATTGACAACAATTTTACTTAACTTGCACAACCTTGGTTTAATCCCGCTTTCAATGGTGATAGTAGGGATGGGAATTGCTTTTGGCGGCTTTGCACAAATTGTCGCCGGAATTATCGAATTTAGACAAGGAAACACTTTTGGCGGTACAGCTTTTACTGCCTACGGTTCTTTTTGGTTTAGTTTGGTAATCATCTGGTATTTTCCAAAAGCCATTAACGCAGCCGATTTGACTTCAATGGGTTTTTACCTATTGTTATGGGGACTTTTTACAGCGTTCATGTTTATTGGGACGTTAAAACATTCGCGCTCAACCCAAGTAATCTTCGGTTCACTGGCTATCTTGTTCTTCCTGTTGGCATTAGGTGATTTTACCGGAATTACCTTCATTACAAGAATCGCAGGAGTAGTAGGTGTTTTTACTGGTTTTTCTGCATTTTATGGAGCGATGGGCCAAATCATCAACGGCGAATTCAATAAAAAGATTTTCCCGCTATAATCAATTATTTCCTTAACAAACAAAAGACTCTCGCAAGAGTCTTTTT
>JAQVFZ010000170.1 GCA_028697025.1 Candidatus Izemoplasmatales bacterium
CTAATGGTAAAAGCGTGCCGTCTAAATCAAATAAGTAATTTTTATACATATTGCCCTCTCATCATTGATTTGTTATAAACCATGTAAATATTGTAATAATTATCCGGTTTAAAGTCAACTTCATTGTTTGATTAGATGCCTTGCCATTTCCACTTTCCTATGTTAAAATATTAACCAAACGGAGGTAATAGGCGATGAAACCACTAAATATCAAAGAAATGACTGCAGTACTAAATAAATTTAATGTTCAGGCTAAAACATTGGTTGATCATGACAACGCAACCATCAAGAATTTGTATTTGAATCCAGGACAAGCAATACCTGATCACAAAGTGCCGATGGATGTCACATTTTTTATTTTGGAGGGAACCGGTTCAATCACTATCGGCGGTGAAACTGTTCAGGTAAAACCTTACGATTGCTTATTGTGCCCACCTCATACAGTGATGTCAGTGAAGGCAGACGATAAGTCGCATCTATCATTCCTAAATATCAAAACCCCAGGTTTAAAATCCTAATAAACCAAAAGATTAAGCTTTCGTTCCAGCTTAATCTTTTCTTTTGAAAACTGTCAAATATACTATTAAACTTGATACTAGGCTACCAACCAAAGCTCCTAAGCTAAGAACAGCGATAATTAAGTATCCTAGAGCACCCCAATCATTGACAATCATGCCGAAAGTACCTGTTACCAAAGTTAACGCCAGAAAAATACCAGGTAAAATCAAAAGGCTCAATTTATTTTTTTTCGCGACTTTTTTTGTTATGAAATAACTGATTAAAATTGCTACTAAAACATAAATTATTATTGGCAGATATTCAGTTAATGACATTAGTGTAGTTGTCAATTCGTCATCTCTCCTTTTTTCTTTACAATATCATATATAAAAACTTAAATTTGAAATTTTAACTTGCTGGCTTAAAATATTATTATGATTTGTCATATAATTACAAGTTATTGAGTAATTCTGTTCTTTTTGGTAAAATATTAACAGAACATAAGGATATAAGATAAATAATGAATTTTAGTGATTTCCAGGAAAGACTCAGATTCGAATTTTCTGAATTTGGGATAATAAAAACTGAAAGATACCTTAAAGAAGCGAGTGTGTTGAACCTCGCTTTTCCAGATATAAGATATAAGCATATGATAGTCGTAGCTTTATCTTACCCGAAAAGAATAATGAAGTCTAATAAGACCGAACTTTATGCATCAATGTACACATTCGGACGAGACTATCATCTAGTTCTCAAAGAAAAAATGGCTAAAGTCATGCTAGGATTTGATTATGAACATGAATTTGCAGTCGATAATCACCCCTTTGACGAAAGATTGGCTGCTCAACTGGCGGGAATTGGCTTTTTCGGCAAGAACCAACTTATTATTAATCCTTCCTATGGTTCTTTCATTTTTTTGGGCTTCATATTTATTAACTTAGACACGGAAAACGAAATTATCAATAAAATCGATGACAGTTGCGGTGATTGCCGAATCTGTATCGACTCCTGTCCGACCAAAGCCCTCTTAAATCCTGGTTATAAAAGAGAAAAGTGCATTAGTGATTTCAATCAAACCAAAAAAATACTTTCTGAAACAGAGATCAAAGCCAATTATTGTCTTCTTGGCTGTGATATTTGCCAGTTGGTCTGTCCAAAAAATATCGGCATAAAATCGACAATTCATGATGAGTTCGCCTTTAGCGGTAAAGAAGCCATAAAGATTAATGATTTGTTGACTCTTTCTGAAAGGCAGTTTAAAGAAAAATACGAGAATATGGCATATTTATGGAAAGGCAAAACCATTTTGATGAGGAATGCTTTAACTTTGCTATTGAGACAGAAAAATACTGACTATAACGATTTAATAAAACAGTCGATTGACAAGCATCAGATGCCTTGGTATAAAAACACTGCGGAAAACATCCTTTCAAAACTTAATCAGAGTAAAAATCCACAACCTGAATAGCGATTAGGGTTGTGGATTTTTCTTATTTCATGTATTTGTCGAGAATTCCGATGATTTCCTCAGTCTTTTCAGTAAATTTGTCTTCAGTCAAGGAGTCCTTGACGCAGGTATTCAGATGTTGCTTAAGAATTGTAAGATTGGCTTTCTTCAATAAAGCTTCAACCGCCAAAATTTGATTGGCGATATCAACGCAGTAGCGATCTTCTTCCGTCATGCGAATAACCGCTTCAATTTGTCCTTTAGCGGTTTTTAACAAATTCAATGCTTTCGTATGATTGTGTTTCATGAGAATACCTCCTAACTCTTACTTAAATTCAATTTTTTTAATCTTAGGGAGTTATAAATCACGTTCAGACTGCTGAAAGACATGGCCAAAGCACCTATCATTGGGTGTAAAAGACCCAGCATAGCAAAAGGAATGGCGAGAGCATTGTAGAACCAAGCCCAAAAGTAATTTTGTTTGATCTTGACAAATATCGCTTTGGATAAAACAAAAGCGTTTTTTACCGATTCCAAATCCTCGCTGATTAAAGTGATGTCGCAGATCG
>JAQVFZ010000171.1 GCA_028697025.1 Candidatus Izemoplasmatales bacterium
CAAAAGAACCGGAACATGTTTATCCATAAAAATCTCCTGTAAGTAATTATAACATAAAGGCAAAAGAAAAACGTTGAAAATTCAACGTATCTTTTCTTTTATGCAGCTTCTTTTTCTGGTTTTGGTTCAACAACCAATTTACCTTTGTAATATCCACATGATTTACATACTTGGTGAGATAAAGTCAATTCACCGCAATTTGGACATACAGCCATTGCTGGAGCGTGTAACTTAAAGTGGGTTCTTCTTTTTCTTTTTTGTGTCTTGCTAATTCGTCTTTGTGGTACAGCCATGTTGCTTCCCTCCTTACTTTTTTAAATTTGCAAATGGATTAAGTTCGTCAATTTCTATTTGATCTAGTTCGACTGTTTCTTCCTTAAAACTTTTTTCTGCACCTTTTGCAATTACTTTCATCGGTTTCTCAACTAAGATTTCGGAAAAAATATAAGGCACTAAATCGATTGTGATACCTTCTATTACATGGGTGTCGTCGTCAATGTAATTGACGGAAAATTTTAACTGCGAATTAAAATCTAATTTAACTGGAACTTCATTTAATGTCAGTGAACAAATCATTATCAAAGTGGTTTTAATGTGCAAGTCAAAAACGAAGGTGTCGTCCTCATGATAATAATGATATTGCCCAACTACCTCTGTGTCTAAAATGTCAGTTAAGTCTTCTTGCTTATCACTCAGGTAGTTTCTCAAATCTAATTTCTCTTCGACAAAGTTGTCATTCTTAGCCTTTTTAATAAGTTGTTGAATTGTCCATTTCAATTCGATCACCTCATCGCAGCACATAAATTATACTTTTTTATCAAGCTAATGTCAAGAAAAATATCTACATATTTCCCTTAACTAATAATCATATCATTTTTAAAAGTTTACTAAATAAGATATAATAAAGAAGATGAAAGAATGAGGTGTTAAAAAGATGGATGAAATATCAATCATAAAATCAAGAATTAACGAAGTTATCGATCCGAGTTGCAATCAAACTCTTGGCGAAAACAATAGTGTAAAGCATGTTGGCATTGATGAAAATAACGCTGTTGTTTTAATCGTTGAAGTCGCTGAAAAAGAGGCGAACATAACAAAACAAATCACTCGAGACATTGCTAAAATAGTGAAGCTTGATTTGGGTTATTCAGGTGTGAAAATCGAGTTTACCAAAAGAAAAGTTAGAAACAAAGAGGCGAAAACTCTTCTTGTCGCATCGGGCAAAGGCGGGGTGGGAAAATCAACTGTCACGGCCAATCTTGCTTATGCTTTAACTAGACTTGGTAAAAGAGTCGGCATTATTGATGCGGATATCTATGGAGCTAATATGCCAAAAATATTTGGAGCTACCGATCATAAACTTTTAGGGAATGAAAATGGCAAGATTTATCCTTTTGAAAAAGATAACATTCAAATGGTATCTACCGAATATTTGGTTGAAGAGAAAAGAGCTTTGATGCTAAGAGGCCCTATGCTGGGCAAAGTGTTAAAACTTTTTTTTCAAGAAACTTTATGGAGCGAAGAAATTGAATATTTCTTGGTTGATTTACCTCCAGGGACTGGAGATGTCATGATGGACATGAAAAACTTCAGCGAAGATGCGAAGATGGTAATTGTGACCACCCCTCAAGAAAGTGCAGCTCATATCGCAATCAAAGCCGGTTATGCAGCTAAAGATTTATCTCATGATGTCATCGGTGTTATCGAAAACATGTCATATTATGAAGTCAATGGTGAGTTTCATTATATCTTCGGCAAAGATGGCGGGAAAAAAGTAGCTGATGAACTTCTTGTTGAACTGTTAGCCAAATTACCAATAACTCCATCTGACAAGATAATCTGTGCTGAAAACGACATGCCTAGCATTATTTACCTTAATTTAGCTAAAAAAATTATAAATATACTTTAAAAGCTCCCTTCGAGGAGCTTTTATTTTATTTCTATATAAGTTTCTGTTTGTTGGGAAAGTAAGATTTGTTCATATTTTTGAACATAACTCAAAGCATCTTTATAACGCTTCTTTTTCTCTAAAATCTCAGAAATTGTCATAGTTACCATCTTTAAGAAATATAAATTTTGTTTTTTTAAGGTAACCGGCAATACTGCGTCGATTAGGTATTCTTTTAAATTCCATTCTTCTTTGCTTTTCATCAGTTTTAAAACATGAGAATATTCTATTCTTGATTTAAATTCATAATGTTTATCATCAATGATTTTTACTGCCTCGAAATATTTGTCCATCTGGTTATTCAATAAATAATATCTGGCTTTAAAGAATAATCCCAGAAGATATATATCTCCATCAGGTTCTAGATGTTCCAAATAGATTAGAGGGTTTTTGCTTTTCGTAGCCATTACGGTTAAGTAAAAATTTCTTTCCTTAGTATTTATGAACCTAAGCATATTGGTATTTAAATATGTACTAGCGGTATTGCCATCATAAATAGCAAAAACATCACGCCATAGATAAACCTCATTGATCCTGATGATATTTGAATGTTT
>JAQVFZ010000033.1 GCA_028697025.1 Candidatus Izemoplasmatales bacterium
AAAATGAAGAAAGAACTAACAAAACGAGAAAAAACTCGTCAAATGACTATATTGTCAATGTTTATTGCGATAGTTGCTGTCTTGGGATTGGTGCCAAACGGTTTAGGCGGCACATTGGGATTTATTAAAATCGCCCCAACTTTGGAAGCTACAATCATTCACATTCCAGTTTTAATTGGAGCGGCACTATTGGGACGTAAGTTCGGGATTTATTTGGGGCTTGCTTTCGGTGTAATATCGAATATAGCTGCTTTTATTTATGGCAGTCCATTATTTTATTATCCATGGGTTGCGATTTTGCCGAGGTTTATCTTTGGACTTTTAATTTACGATGTAACTATGTTTTTCGTTAAAATTACAAAAAACAAATTGATTGGTACAGGCATCAGTTTCTTTCTAATGACACTTTTACATACCCTCATGGTTTTAACGATGATGCTTACGTCATATTCGATGGTTTTTGGTTCAGGGAACATAATTGACGATTTTATTCCTTATGTAACTTTACTATTTGTACTCAATGTCCCATGGGCTAGTCTAATTGAAATGACAATTGCGGCCATAGTTGGTGGAATTATTGTTGTTCGATTATCAAAATATCTATCATATTCGGAAAACTCCGCTTATAGCGAGGAAATTTCAAATGAAGACCACTATTGATATCGGTAATACGACCATTGCGATTGGGTTGTCTAAAACCGGAGAAACAATAGATAAAATCTATCGGATCAACACCGAGAAAAATAAATCTTCAGATGAGTATTCGCTTTTACTAAATGATTTTATCAAGGATTGCCAAGAGGTAATAATTTCATCGGTAGTTCCTGAATTAAACGATGTTTTTCGTGATTATTTTTTGGAAAGATTTAATATTGAGGCGTTGTTCGTCGGCACGGGTATAAAAACCGGATTAAAAATAAATTCCGACAATCCTAAAGAAGTAGGTTCGGACTTGATAGGCAATAGCGTCGCAGCGATTAATCTCTATTCAGAGACATGTCTCGTCATTGATTTAGGTACGGCGACAACATTTACTTATTTGGAGAAAAAGATACTTAAAGGAGTCGTAATTGCTACTGGTCTGACTACCAGTAAAAACGCTCTTGTAACTCAGACGTCATTACTACCTCAAGTTGAACTACAAGCGCCAAAAAGGGTGCTGGGAACCAACTCAGTCGATTGTATAAAATCAGGTCTCATTTTTGGACACGCATCAATGATTGATGGAATGATCAAAAGAATAAAAGCCGAAACTAACACACCGGATCTAAAAGTAATCATTACTGGTGGACACGCTAAAATTGTGTACCCTTATTGCACAGAAGAACTGATAAAAGATGAATCCTTGATTCTAAAAGGACTGTTGATTATCTTAGAAAAGAATAGAAGACATTAATTAAAATGCACTGTGCAAGTGCATTTTTTCTATTAATATGGTAAAATAAGTCACGCAATACACAAGAGGTGAATACATGGGAAATAAATTATTGTTAGTTGATGCCAGCAACCTACTGTTCCGCTCCTACTATGCAACAGCCTATACTGGAAATTTAATGCAGACACAGGAGGGTTTATATACCAATGGCATTTTTGGCTTTGCTCATGCCATGACAAAGTTGTTGGAAAATGGATATACCCATATTCTCGTTGCGTTGGACACTGATGGGAAGACTCACAGACATGAAATGTTTGAAGAGTATAAGGGCACAAGAAAAGATACTCCAGTTGAATTAATCGAGCAGTTTCCTTATATGAAAGAATATCTTGAAGCTCTTGGCGTATATTTTTATGAGCAAAAATCCATGGAAGCTGATGATATCATCGGCTATGTTGTCACTCATTTCAAGAATCAGTTCGAGGAGATAACCATTTATTCAAATGACCATGATTTAGTTCAGCTTTTAGACAAAAACGTCAATCAGATCATATCTCGAAAAGGGCTAAAAGATATAGAAATATACACTCCTGAATATGTGATGGAAAAACTTGGGTTTTCAACTTCACAAGTAACAGATTACAAAGCTTTGGTCGGCGATGCATCGGATAATATTCCTGGCGTACCGGGAATTGGCGATAAGACAGCAGTTAAACTTCTATCTGATTATCATGACATCGAAAATCTTTATGAACACATCGACGAGATTGGCGGGAAACTAAAAGAGAGGCTAATAGAAAATAAGGATAAAGCTTTCTTTTCAAAAAAGTTGGCGACGATAAAAACCGATTTCACGAACAGTATCGACATTGACAAAAGCCTCTATACTGGAGCCAATGAAGACATGTTGATAAAGTTTTACCAAAAGATGAATTTTAATTCTTTTATCAAAAACATGAAAAAAAATACTGAAGTTACCGACAATGAATTTTATGTTCTTGATACTGTCGACAAAATCGATAAATTAAATTACAAGGAAGCTTATCTTCATTTAGAGATTTTTGGCGAAAATTATCATACTGATCCAAAGATAGGTTTCGGATTATATTTGGATAACAAGGCTTATTACATCCCATATTTAGCCGCTATTAAGTCTGATAAATTCAGAAATTTCCTTAGTGATAAGAAAATCAAAAAATACGTGTATGATTTAAAGAAAATAAAAGTAGCGCTTATGTGGGATGATATTCCTATTGATGGAATGACTTTCGATTTGTTGCTGGCGGCGTATTTAATCAATCCAGCCATAAAACAAGATGATTTTTCATTAGTGGTACAGAGTTTGGACTATAGTGAAGTAATGTCAGACGAATTGGTTTATGGCAAGGGTGCTAAAACTTCGATGCCTGAGGATGCGACACTTGTTAAACATGTAATTACAAAAGTAAAGGCTATTAAAGACCTAAAACAGATAGCATTAGATAAAAATGAGGAATCTAACCAATTACAATTGTTGAATGAAATGGAAATTCCTCTCGCCCATCTTTTATCAGAAATGGAGTATAAAGGAATCTTGATTAACCAAGATATCTTAAATGAATTTGGCGAAAATTTATCAAGTCACTTAAAAGAATTGGAAACAAAAATATATACTTTGGCTGGACAGGAATTTAACATCAATAGTCCAAAGCAGCTTGGTGAAATTCTTTTTGACAACCTGAATTTACCAACTAATAAAAAAACTAAATCTGGTTACTCAACTGATATTTCGGTTTTAACCAAATTAAAATTCATTCACCCCATAATTTCGGAGATAATTTCATACAGAACCTATAGCAAATTATATTCTACCTACTATATCGGTTTGTTGGAATCGCTAAAAATGAAATCTGATTCAAGAATTCATACCATTTACCAACAAGCTTTGACAAAAACCGGCAGGCTTTCATCTAAAGAACCGAATCTGCAAAATATCCCGATAAAAACGGAAGAAGGCAAAGAACTAAGAAAAGTATTTGTTGCCAATAAAGATAATCTTTTATTATCATTCGACTACTCGCAGATTGAATTGAGAGTAGTTTGTGAACTAGCGGAAATTAAGAATTTGCAGATTGCCTTTGCCAATAATCTCGATATTCATTATGAAACTGCCAAAAAGATATTTGGAAAAGAGAATATTAATGATTACGAAAGGTCGATTGCTAAAGCCATTAATTTCAGTATCATCTACGGAAAAACAGCTTGGGGTCTTTCAGAAGATTTGGATATTACTCCAAAAGAAGCTGAAAGATTTATCAATAGTTATTTTGAAACCTATCCAGAAATCAAGACATATATGGATAGGCAAATTGAGTTTGCCGAAAATAACGGTTATGTAAAGACCTTATTTAATCGTAAGACATATATACCGGAAATGAAGTCTAACAACTATATGACCAGACAATTTGGCAGAAGAATTGCGATGAATGCACCAATTCAAGGTACGGCAGCTGATATACTTAAAATCGCAATGGTTAAAATAAGGGAAAATTTCTTGAAAGCTAATCTTAAGTCACAAATAATACTACAGATCCACGATGAAGTGGTTTTGGATGTTTATCCTGAAGAACTTGACCTTGTTACAAAAATAACGAAGGAAACTATGGAAAAAGCAGTACCGTTTAAAACCAAATTAGTAGTAAACTATTCGAGCGGAAAGAATTTATTTGAGGTGAAATAGCATGCCTGAACTTCCAGAAGTAGAAACGGTTAAAGAGACTTTAAAAATTCGTTTGTTAGGGTTAAAAATAGTTGATGTCATCGCTCCTTATCCCTTGATAATAAAAATGGATTTCACTGAATTTAAATTTAAAGTAATTAATCAGACATTTCGAGATATTAGACGTTACGGTAAATATCTTTTCTTTGTTTTGGACGATTACACTTTGGTGAGTCATCTTCGAATGGAAGGGAAATATTTCTTAAGAGAAAATTCGGATCAAATCACGAAACATGAACATGTGGTTTTTTCGCTGAGTAATGGCTTGAAATTAGCCTACCATGACGTTAGAAAATTTGGAACGATGGAATTAGTGAAAAAGGGAGAAGAATTCACGCTTCTGAGCGTAAAAAAATTAGGGTTGGAAGCCAATGATCCCAGCATAGACAAAAATGAGATTTTTAGAAAAATATCTAAAGCAAACAGACCGATAAAATCAGTTTTGTTGGATCAATCGATTTTGACCGGTTTAGGAAACATCTATGTTGACGAAACTTTATTCCGTTCAAGAATACATCCTGAGGAGTTTGCTGCTAATTTGTCTGAAAAAGAAGTGTTCGAAATTATCGATAACGCTAAGATTGTCTTGAATAAAGCCATCAATCTCGGCGGAACGACAATTAGAACATATCAATCAAGTTTTGGTGTGGACGGCCGCTTTCAAAATGAACTGAAAGTTCATACCATGGCAGGAAAACCGTGTCAGGCATGCGGGACGACAATTGAAAAAATCAAGGTTGGGGGAAGAGGTACCTATTTTTGTCCTAAATGCCAAGTGAGGAAACCCTTATGAAAGTCATCGGTTTGACTGGAGGAATCGCATCGGGTAAATCTTTGGTCAGTCGTTTTTTTGAAATAGAAAACGTCGTTGTTTTGGACGCAGACAAAATCTATAAAAATCTATTAAAAAGAGATAAAATAATGTATAATGAAATTAAGAACGCATTTTCACTAACTGAACTTGATTTAAAAACATTATCCGATATTGTTTTTAATGATGAAGAGAAATTGAAGATATTGAATTCAATAGCTCATCCTTATGTTAAAAGGGCAATTCTTGAGAGAATTCAACGACTCAAAAAGACTGAAAAGCTTATTGTTTTAGATATTCCGTTGTTATTCGAAGCTAAGATGGAAAATCTTTGCGATCAGATAATTTGTGTTTATGCGGAAGAAAAAGTACAACTTGAACGCTTGTTGAAAAGAAATGATTTATCTTTGGACTCAGCGTTAAAGAGAATAAATTCTCAAATGCCTTTAAAAGAAAAATGTAAGTTGAGCGACTATGTAATAGATAATTCCTTAGATATTGATAATACATACCGACAGTTCAAAAATTTATTTAATAAAATTAAGGAGTAAAGTGATGTCACTAAAAAGTTTTTTTGCCAACACAGTGGAGACTAGAGAATTACATCCTGATCCGTCACTAAGAACAAACTACTATCGAAACAACTATACTCAAGTTACTGAAGCGTTAAAAAAAATCGCTGAAGAAGATAAATTAGAAGTCAGAGACATCAACAGAGTCCATCGAGAAATCTACATGTTGGGTAATGGATATGACGTAATCGTTACACTCTCTGAAATAACTCCAGTTGAAATTGGTGTTGATTTCAAGGTCAACTGGTTTGGCGGCTTTGGTTATAATCGACCGAAGAAAAAAGTTCTATCATATTATGCAAAACTTAAAGAAGCTTTGAGATTTAAAGGAGTCTCACTTCATCCATAGGAGGATTTTTTTGGAAACACTGAGAAGAAGCGATACTTTTATTGTTTCAGGGGAAGGCTTGTGTTCGGAAATAGATTATCAAGTTTTATCATTACTTTACCAACCGATAATCGGGAAAAGCGCTTTTACCCTATATATGACGTTAATGAATTTGATGAATCGTCAGGATTTTATCTCCGATGAGTATTTGCATTCGGATTTAGAGTCAATTCTTGGACTGAAAGTGTCAGAAATTGAACAAGAAAGATTTAAGTTGGAAGCAATTGGGTTGTTGGATACATTCTTTGCCAATGACGCTTTTTCTTACGAAATAAAGCTACCTTTAAGTGCGAGAAACTTCATCAATGACGGTATCTTGGGTGAGTACTTAATCGCAGCAATAACCAAAACAAGATTTAAGAAATTGTTAAAGATCTTTAAAGTGAAAGCTCCCAATAAAAAACAAAAATATAATATTTCCAAAGCATTTAATGAAATTTTTCCAGCGATTGATACAGTAGAGAATGAATACGAAGGCGACTTGGTCGCCAATAAAACCAGAACGTTTTCTCGACTTAACAATTACAATTTTGCCTGGAGACTTTTCTCTGAAAGCATTGACAAAGAAATATATGACGTCGAGAATCTTACTGAAGCAGTTAAATCTAAAATTGAACAGTTGAGTTATGTTTACAGTCTCGACGAACTTAGAATGGCAGAAATATTTTTGAAATCGCTTGATGATGACAATATGATCAACATTGAGTTACTGTCGAAAAATGCCAGGTCAAATTATACTATAGATCCAATCGATCCAAACCGTGAGGAAGTGCAAACCAAACCTATTGACACTGACAATCTAGTTGATTATTTTAAAACGATAAGTCCTAAAGATTTGTTGAGCGAATTGGGTGACGGACTGGTTTCTTCGGCAGATTTAAGGCATGTGGAAAGACTTATCGACGAAGTCGGATTGAATTCGGGCGTAGTTAATGTTCTTTTAGCATATATTGCCAAAACAAAAGGTGCGAACTTACCAAGCTATCAATATATCCAGAAAGTCGGCATGGGCTGGAAAAGAGATAAAATTGATTCAGTGGAATTGGCTCTTGACTACATTAAACATTTGGACAGCTCAAAAGACAGACAATCGAAAAATAAAAGCACTCGGCCTGATGTAAAACCAGACTGGCTGGAAGATTACATTAGGGAAACGGAAGGGGGACAATAAATGAAACCGGTAAAAGAACTGATTAACTATCCGGATTCTGACATTGATTATGATACTATAATCGATGGTTTGATGATGGATCCAGTTATAAAAAAATTTATCCTTGACCATGATTTGACTCATGACGACGTAATAAGATCCCTTAACGTCTTCTTGGCTTTCCGTGAAGAAAAAAATATATGCGATAAATGCGGCAGTTTGGAAAATTGTCAATTGGCAACCGTTGGATATACTCCTGTTCTGGAGTACAATAAGGATTATATTTCACTGGCTTATCGAAGATGTCAATACAATAAATTAAGTAATGCCATCGACAATATCTTTGCCATGTATGTGCCAAAAAAGATTTTTAACGCTTCTTTGGATGATTTTGATTTGGTAGGTGAAACAAGAAAATCGATTAACAATTATATGTTGAAATTCTTGAAAGACTACCGCAAAGATAACTTTGTAAAAGGTATGTACATCTGTGGCAAATATGGTACCGGAAAAACCTATATCCTTGCTATTTTAGCCAATGAGCTTGCTAAATTGGGTCATAAAGTTTATTTCGCATATTATCCGGATTTGGCGAGAGAGTTAAAATCTTCGATTGGTGATGGCAGTTTGGAAGATAAGATAACAGCCATCAAAGAGACAGAGATATTGATGCTTGATGATATCGGTGGCGAGTATTTTTCTGAGTTCATTCGAGATGAAGTTTTGGGACCTATCCTTCAACACCGCCTATTAGATAATAAGCCAACATTCTTTTCGTCTAATTTAAATTACAACGATTTGGCTAAATCATTCCGAAAAACCGATAACAATCTTGAAACGATTGCATCTTATCGGATTGTGGAAAGAATCAAAAGAATGACCATTGAATTTGTTTTAACAGAAATGCCTCATATTTCTTGACAAAACGAAAAATGCTTATATAATTAGTATTATAAAACGAAGACGAGGATATGATTGATATAAATCTTTATTCAAGCAAGAGTAGGTTGATGTGAGCTACTTATAAAGTAATATCAGTTACCACCTCTAAGTGACTTTTGAAAAAGTCCGTACCAGGCGTTAACGGTTAGAGCTAAAAATTAAGGTGGTACCGCGATTATCAATCGCCCTTTGAACAAGGGCGATTTTTTATTTTTAAGGAGGACAAAAATGAAGATAATTCTACCTAATGGTTCTTTCAAAGAATATCAAGAACCTAAATCATTGAATGAAATCGCTGAAGATATTTCGATTTCATTGAAAAAAAGCAGCGTAGCAGCGAAAGTCGAAGATAAAATACTTGACATGGATAGAGTCATTACCACAGATTCGCATGTACAGTTTTTGACTGAGAATGATCCTGAAGCCATTGAGGTTTTAAGACACTCGACAGCTCATCTTTTAGCTGAAGCAGTAAAAAGACTATACCCGCATGCTCATTTTGGCGTTGGTCCAGTAATTGAGGATGGTTTTTTCTATGACATAGACTTGGGCGATGATGTTTTGAGTGAAACCGATTTGTTGACTATTGAAAAAGAAATGAAAAAAGTTGTGGCTCAAAACTCGAAAATCGAAAGAGAAGTTTTATCTCGTGACGCAGCTTTGGAATTCTTTAAAGATGACCCGTACAAAGTCGAATTGATCAGAGATTTGCCTGCAGATGAAGAAATCAGTATCTATAAACAAAGTCACTTCACAGATTTATGTAGAGGGCCCCATTTACCGAGCACAAAGTGGATAAAAAATTTTAAACTTTTAAGTCTGGCTGGCGCATACTGGCGTGGGAATTCTGCAAATAAGCAATTGACTAGAGTATATGGAACTGCCTTTTTCAACAAAGAGGAGTTAGATGAACATCTTGCAAATTTGGAAGAAAGAAAAAAGCGTGATCATCGCAAACTTGGCAAACAATTAGACTTGTTCATGCTGAGCGAATATGGTCCTGGCTTCCCTTTTTGGTTACCTAACGGAATGATACTTCGTCGAGAACTGGAAAACTTCTGGTATGAAGTACACCTAAAAGAAGGATACAAATTAATCCAGACTCCAATCATGCTAAACAAAGAACTTTGGGAAGTGTCCGGCCATTGGTTCAATTATCGCGAAAATATGTACATTTCAGAGATTGACGATATGGAATTTGCAATAAAACCGATGAACTGTCCGGGAGGAATGTTAGTTTATAAACGAGACATTCATTCTTATAAAGATTTTCCTTTGAAAGTCGGTGAATTAGGACTGGTTCATCGCCACGAAGCCAGCGGTGCGCTTAACGGGTTGTTCCGAGTGAGAAACTTCACCCAAGACGACGCCCATATTTTTATGACAGAAGACATGATAGTTCAAGAAGTCAAAGAATTGGTTAGACTTTATGAATACATGTATTCAGTTTTCGGTTTGGAGTATCATATCGAGTTATCAACAAGGCCTGAAGAAAAATTTATCGGCGAAATAGCTACCTGGGATAAAGCTGAAAAGGCTTTGGCCGATGCATTGGAAGCTATAGGAAAAGAATATAAAGTCAACCCTGGAGACGGTGCTTTCTATGGGCCTAAATTAGATTTCAAACTTCGAGACTCGATGAAACGGATTTGGCAATGCGGAACCATACAGTTGGACATGAACTTACCGGAAAGATTCGATTTGACCTATATTGACAAGAATGGCGAAAAGAAGAGACCTGTAATGCTTCATAGAGCTTTATACGGTTCGATAGAAAGGTTCATTGGCATTCTGATTGAACACTATGGCGGAGCTTTTCCAACTTGGATTGCACCTGTTCAAGTAAAGGTAATCCCTGTGAACAATGAATTCCATTTAGCTTTTTCACAAAAATTAAAGAGTCTGCTTGAAGAAAAACATATCAGGGTAGAAATGGATGACCGTGACGAAAAACTAGGTTATAAAATTCGTGAAGCTCAAACCAAGAAAATCCCATATCAATTGGTTGTGGGTGACAAAGAAGTCAGTGAAAACGAAGTTACCTACCGTCGTTATGGAGAACAAGAACAGAGCACAGTAAAAGTCGAAGAATTTATTGAATTGATAACTAAAGAAATTAAGAACAAAGCATAAAAAGAGGAAAGGCGCTCTAGCCTTTCCTCAGTTTTTTTATTTGAGATTCATCCGGATCTATGTATATGGTTTTTTGGTTGGTGTAGGTAACATAAGAACCGTTTTCCCCAGGTACTTTTTTGACATTCTTAATTCTAGTATAATCAATCGGTACAGAACTCGACAATTTGCTTTTGGAATAATACGCTGCTAGATTAGCCGCAGCTCTAATGGTTGATTCCTTAAGTTCTTGGTTGGTCATTACAATCGTGTGAGATCCGCTTTGATTTTGCACATGAAACCAAAGATAATCTTTTTTTGCTAATTTGTGGGTTATGAAATTATTCTGGATGTTGTTTTTTCCAACAACGATTTGAATGCCTTCTTCATCATAATAAATGTCATAATTTGGA
>JAQVFZ010000034.1 GCA_028697025.1 Candidatus Izemoplasmatales bacterium
CGGCTCGATGAATAAAGAAAAAAGAACCGTTCGTCTTCAATAATTTCTTGGCCTGTTCCAAAATCTCAGTAAAAGTAATTGCTACTTCATGTCTCGACAACGAAAGAAATTCATTTTCATTGACCAACAAATCGTTATCAACTTTGAAAAACGGCGGATTGGATACCAAGATATCAAAACTGCTGGGTTGAAAAAAATTATGGAGATTCTTGATATCCTGGTGAAAGATATCAATTTGATTGTCCAGATGGTTTAAACTGACGCTTGCTTTGGCAAGTTCGACAACTTCTTTCTGAATGTCCACTCCAATTAATTTAATCTTTGTTTTCAGAGAAAGATAAAGGAGAATAGCCCCATTACCGGAACCGAGTTCCAATAGCATTCTATCTCTTGGCTTAATGGTGATGAAATCTCCCAACAACAATGAGTCAAGGGAAAAGCGGAAGGTATTATCCTTCTGCAAGATTTTTATGCCGTCATAAGCCATTAAATCATGGGTGAAGATTTCTGCCATTTTATCCCTCTAGATTATTTAACACTGAAACGTCGTCTGACAATTCTTCTTTGGAGTCGGCTACGTCATTGATGTCATAAACCTTACTGTTCCCGTCTCTAAATTGGACGGTTAAGGATTGCATGCTGTAATTTATGTCAACCACTTTACCTCTGCCATCCAAAGTCCATACAAGCGAATTGAGATTTGGCATCTGTTTCTTGAAATCGCGATAATTGTCATCTTCATAACGGATGCAGCACAACAATTTGCCGCAGATTCCCGAGATATTGCTTGGATTCAAGGAAAGGTTCTGATTTTTGGCCATTTTGATGGAAACAGGCTCGAACTCTCTTAAGAAAGTTGTGCAGCAAGTTTGTCTGCCGCAAGGACCGATACCGCCAATGACTTTAGCTCCATCTCTTGCGCCAACTTGCCTGAGTTCAATCCTAACATGAAATTCGTTGGCTAAGTCTTTAACCAACTCACGAAAGTCCACACGCCCTTCAGCGGTGAAATAAATGATTAATTTCGATCTGTCCAAAGTGTATTCGCAATTAAGAAGTTTCATGTCCAAACGGTTCATGTTGACCAAGTCGGCTGTTTTCTTCATTACTTGGCTTTCCTTGTCAACATTTTCCTTGTGAGTTTTCAAATCTTCATAATTGGCGATTCTTAAGATTGGTTTCAATGGTGATACTATTTCTTCATCACTGATTTGCATGACATCAGAAACCACTTCACCCAATTCCAATCCCCTGATTGTTTCTACCACTACGAAATCTTTTCTATGCAGATCAAGATTATTTGTTGAAAAATAATACTTTTTTCCTAAATAATTAAACTGTATCGCTACGACTGTATGTTGCATATTTATATCCTCTCTCTAATATCATCAGCAGTCTGTTGAATGCAAGTTGCAGATTGATATTGTACTTTAATTTCATTGCCAGTTCAAGCATCTCTTCCAAATATTCCTGTGCTTGAATTTTACTGATTCGTTTTGCCAATTTGGCTATTGTTTCTTTTTGGTCGACAAACATGATGAAATCTTCAACATTGAGTTTATAGCTTAATATGTCTTTTTGATAATATGTCAGCAAATTTAAAAAAATATCAACCGATTCATTGTTATTGAAGATTTTATCGGCATGATAAAGGCTGATGATTGAAGATTGGTCTTTTAATAAAAGATTTTGAAAAATCTCTGTGACCAAGAGATAAATTTCTTCTGTTTCTTTATTTCGCGCCAATTTTTCCGCCGTATCCAAATCTGAAGTATATTGGCTGATGATATTGGCCAAAGATTCGGACAAACCTTGCTTAATCAGATGTTTTTGAATAATCTTGCGATTGATTGGCAAAAAATGCAAGGTTTCAGCCCTGGATATGATTGTGGAAAGTAGGGAGTGGTAATTTTCGGTAATCAATATTTGATAGACTTCTTGGCCAGGTTCTTCCATTGTTTTCAACAAGGTGTTGGCAGAACTTTGATTAAAGCGATCGGCATCGATGACAATATAGATTCTCGGCCCTTTTTCCAGTGAAGCTTTGGAAAGTTCCAAAATCAAGGAACTTATCACTTCTTTCTTAATAACCTTTCCTGGCGGATCAATAATAAAGAGGTTAGGATGAGTCAAATTATCGACTCTGTGGCAGTTATGACATTCATTACAAGGGTTATTGTCTTTGGGAGACGTACATAAAAGGGTTTTGGCGAACAAGATCGCAACCCATTTTTTTCTTGTGCCTTTTGGGCCTTCAAATATATAAGAATGAGATACGCGGTTCATTCTCATGCTGTTGGTGAGAATGCGCTCAACTCCTTCTTGCGTATTTTTTACTTCCTCCCAGTCTTTGAACATAAGTTCTCCTTATAGGATTTTATCAATCAAGTTTATGGCTTCTTTGGCTACTTCTTCTATTTTTTGTTCGCCGTTGACCTTTTTTATTCTATCATATTTTTTGGCTAATTCTAAGTAACCGCGATAAATTAGCTTATGAAAGTCCATGTTTTCCAAATCTAGTCGGTTGACTTCGCGGTTTGGAGTCTGGAATACCCTTTTCAAGCCCACTTCCGGTCTGACGTCAACAAAGATAGTCAGATCAGGTAAAGCGTCCTCAATCGCAAAATAATTGATGTCGTAGACCTTATCAATGCCGATGTTTCTGGCATAACCTTGATACACCAAGGAACTGTCCACAAATCTGTCGCAGAGGACAATCATGCCTTTATCCAAGGCTGGCTTGATTTTTTCAACCAAATGTTGTCTTCTAGCAGCCGCAAAAAGCAGAGCTTCGGTGCGAGGATCCATTTCGGTATTTTCTTTATTCAAAAGGATATCGCGGATTTTTTCGGATATGGAAATACCGCCAGGTTCTCTAGTAACCATCACCGCATAGCCTTGTAATTCATAGTGTTTTTTAACTTCTTTTATTACAGAAGTCTTCCCTGAACCTTCAGTGCCTTCAAAAGTTATAAATTTGCCCTTCATCATTCATCACCCGCTTACTATACCATTATCTCATAATTACCGCTTTTTTTAAATAAAATTATTTCATTAAAATCTCTTAGTATGTTACAATATATCAAGAGGACGGTTAAAAAGACTATGCAGATTAATATCAACAATTTATCCTTTGCCTATGGTGCTAAAACAATTATCTCCAATCTGTCTCTGACTTTGAACAGCGGAGATTATTTAGTCATAAGAGGTAAAAACGGATCTGGAAAATCGACTTTCATCAAATGTTTATTGGGTTTCAATCAAGTTAAAGCCGGAATGATTTTCTATGATAAAGTTGATATTACCGCTTTTAAATCCTGGACAAGATTTGGTTATGTAAGCCAAAGTTTTGATGATTTCAACTATGAATTTCCGATTACAGTCGGTGAATTGCTGCAGATATCTTCCCTTAAAAAGACCAATGAATCCGACCGTCTTAAATTATTGGAAAAAATGGGTATCTTTGATATCATCAACCAAAATATCAACTCGCTATCCGGCGGACAACTCCAGAGAGTTTTCATCGTCAGAGCGATGCTCAATAATCCGGAAGTTTTAATCTTGGATGAACCAACTGCGTCAATTGACAAGCAAAATAAAATATTCTTTTATAATACCATTGAAGAATTGCATCAAGCCGGTTTGACCATCGTTTTGATTACCCATAATGACGACATTGAAGAATTGAATTATACCCATCTGCTTTCGATGTACGGTGATTTGACCACTAGTTTTGAAGAACGCGGTGTGGAAGTCAAAGAGGGGGTGCTATAAGATGTTTTTATCTTTTATCACTGATCTCTTCCAACAGGATTTCATGCTTCGGGCACTGATTGCCGGTATAATGCTAGGGGTATTGGCCCCGCTTTTAGGAACATTTGTGGTTGTCAGAAGGTTATCTTTCATTGCCGATACCTTGGGTCACTTCTCGCTTGTAGGTATTTCAGTCAGTTTGTTTCTTTCTTCAATCGGCATTGTTACGTTTTTTGAAAAACCTCTCTATCTGGGAATCATATTTTCCATTATCGGTGGTTTGTTAATTGAAATGTTTAGAAGGTCTTATAATAACTTTCAGGAAATATCGATGGTCATCGTCATCAGTTTAGGCGCAGCTTTAAGCGCAA
The DNA here is from genome assembly GCA_028697025.1 of Candidatus Izemoplasmatales bacterium. Classification (GTDB taxonomy): domain Bacteria; phylum Bacillota_I; class Bacilli_A; order Izemoplasmatales; family Hujiaoplasmataceae; genus UBA2289. The sequence goes on from JAQVFZ010000034.1 coordinate 4,125, forward strand.
TCTTCTTCTCATTATCAAAAAAGACAGGTTCCTTATACAATTATTTATTCGGATCAATCCTCACCGTCACAAATTATTACATCGTCTTGATTTTGATAACGGCTTTAATAGTCGCAATCCTGTTCATCTTGTTTGGTAAACAGATCTTGTCGGTCAGCTTTGACGAATCAAGCGCCAAGTTTCTCGGCATAAATGTCAACCTATTCCAAATTGTATTTATCATTATGCTTTCAATCGTTGTTTCCGTGCTTTTGGAATCCGCAGGGGTATTGTTGATATCGTCAATGATGGTTATTCCGGTAGCTGCAGGAATGAAGTTGGGTTGGTCCTATAAATCGACTTTGATCATATCCATAATATTCTCGGAACTATCAGTATTTTTCGGATTATGGTTGGCTTATTCGCTGAATATTCCAAGTGGTGCGGCCATCGTCTCCATCAACATCATCATTTTATTGTTCGTCGCGGTAATTAAGAAAATAGTGCTTAAATCCAGAATTGCCAAAATGGATAAAATTCAATAAAAAATAAAGGCTTAAACAGATGATGTTTAGGCCTTTTTTAATAGATTATTTTGTTAAGATATAGCCCTTGAGCCGGGGCTATTTCTTTTGTATGTATCCTTGACTTTTCTCTTATGATGTTCAATATATCGACATCTGTTTTGTTTGTGGCGTATTTGATGACATGCATGATAATCAGTCTGACCATATAACGCAAAAAGCCGTTTCCGGAAATGTATATCTTCAACATATCGTCATGGATTTTGTAGCCGGCTCGATAAATGGTCCGGACATTATCACCTTTATTACCTTTGGCAAAAGATGTGAAATCATAGGTGCCGACAATCTTTTTCAATTGGTCATCAAGCTTAATGAAATCAAGATATTCTTGGTTCCATGAATAATTGATCAAAAAAGGGCTCTTGTCTCCAAGTTTGATTTGGTAGAGATACTCTTTTTCGTAGACGTCATAGCGACTATGGAAGAGCGGATGCATTTTTTCCACCGATTCCACTAGGATGTCTTCCGGCAATTGATGATTCAAATATCTAAGCCATTCGGCTTCAGTAAGGTTTGATTCATCGTCAAAATGGACAACTTGTTGATTGGCATGAACTTTAGCATCGGTTCGGGAAGCTCCTTGAATCAAGATTGGCTTGTTATTGACCTCAGATATTTTTTCTGACAGAATTCCTTGGATGGTTGGCAGTTTATCCTGGATTTGCCAGCCGTGATAATTTGAACCATCATAGGAAATTACCAATTTCAAACGTTTTTCGGAATAATTCTTCGTTTTGATGATAATTCTTTGGATAAGGTCATCCTTATAGGAAATCTTTATGGGATTATTTAAAGAATTATAGCCATAATCCATGTGGAAAAAACGGTGGTCAGTAAAGTTGACGCCTTCAATAAGCGTCGGGTTCGTTGATAAATATTTTATAACTTCATCATGGTCCAAGATTATCACATCATCAACTTTTAAAGCCACTGATGGATGAAGTCTCTCGAGCATTTACATCACCTTCAATACAATTGCTAGCGCTAATATCAGAAAACTGAAAATCGTGGCGATGATATCTCGATGTGAGAAATATAGTTCATTGATTCTTGTTCTTTTTTCTCCGGGAACAAAATTACGAGACTCCATTGCATTAGCCAATTCTTCACTGCGCATAAAAGCTATGATGAACATTGGCACTAAAAGCGAGATGACTTGTCTCAACTTGTCTTTCAATTTTCCTTCGGAAAAATCAGCTCCCCTTGATGCTTGAGCCAACATGATTTTATTGGCTTCATCAAAGATGGTCGGGATGTAACGCAAACTGATTGAAATAATCAAGGCAAAACTTTCGGAATCAAAACCGATTTTTTTCATCGGGTGCATCAGTTTTTCCAATCCTTGAGTTAAATCGGTCGGTTTGGTGGTTAAGGTCAAAACAGTTGATAAGGTGATGATGATAAGTAGTCTTACAACTACGAAAAATGACATTTCCAAACCGGCTCTATAGATGTTGAAAGTAAAAGGTTCGGCGATTTTTGGTCCGAAATCAACATATGAAAGTATCAAGAACACTCCGGCAGCAAATAGGAAAAACAAAGTAAAACGATATTTGACAAGCTTGTTTAATATGCGCCAAACTATAAATGCCAAAATCAATAACAGCAAGGTATATCCGGTAAAATACATTTGTTGGGAAACAATTGTTTCACCTTCACGATTCAAGATGATTTGAAAGATGAAAGTGAAAATCAAAAGTATCATAATTGGTTTCAGACCTTTGATAACTTTTAGAATCGATATTTTCCCGATCAATAACAAGACAATGGCGGTTGCTAGGCCTATCAGCAACTGTTCGATTGTTTCCAACAAGAAAACACTAATCATAATCAATAAGACGGCGATGATTTTTGTTCTGGGATCCAATCGGTAAAATAATCCTTTGCCCGGTATGTACTGGCCGATGATTATACTTTTCATAATCTCACCGCCCTTTTGATTTCCGCAAGAGCTTCGGCATTGGTTTTCTGGAATACATTCATGTTAAGGTTGAGTTCTTGATTGAGATATTTTAAGACCTTGATGGTATTTGGGTAATCCAGATGATAATCAGTCAAATCTTCCTTTTGGAATAATACTTCTGTTTTACCGTCAAACACCAAATGTCCGTCATTCATCACCAAAACCCGATTAAAATATTGATAAACCAAATCCATGTCATGAGTGATGATGACGATAGTTTTACCTGTCGTTTCGTTGATATTCTTAAATAAATCCATTAAAATCCTTTTTCCTGCGGGATCCAAACCTGATGTCGGCTCGTCAAGAACCAATATATCCGGATCCATGGCCAAGATTCCGGCTATCGAGACTCTTTTCTTCTCTCCTCCCGATAAATTATAGGGATTTCTTGATAAGTAGCTGTCGTCCAATCCGACTAAATTCAGTGATTGTTTAGCTAATTTTTTAGCTTCCTCTTTGGTTATCTTGAAATTCATCGGTCCAAACATGATGTCCTTTTCGACCGTTTCTTCGAATAATTGATATTCAGGAAATTGAAAGACCAATCCAACTTTTTTGCGAATGTCGTTATATTTGATTTTTTTATTGCGTTTATTGGTGATGGTATGGCCAAAAATCTCCAGTGTTCCTGAAGTTGGGAAAATCAAGGCATTCATGTGTTTTGCCAAGGTGGATTTTCCTGAGCCAGTATGCCCGACCAAGGCAATAAATTCATTCTTTTCTGTAATTTCGAGATTTATATCCTTGATTGCCGTATATAATCCTTGGGCAAAAGAGGAATACCCGTAACTTACTTCATTAAAGCGTATTCCCATAGTTTTTCCCTAATTTCTTTATATTCTTGATTATCTGTCAAGGCATTGGCCAAATCGAGAGAAACGGGCAATTCCAAATGACTGTCTGTAAAGATCGATTTTTTCTTCATGATTTCTTCAGTATCCTCAAAAGCGTAAACCTTTCCTTTATTCATCACCAAGATTCGATCGGCTAGCAAGGCTTCGTTAATATCATGGGTAATCATGATAATCGTTAATCCGTCTTGATGTAAAGTCTTAATGTATTTAATCAATTCTTCTCGCGAAAACGGGTCAAGCATCGAAGTCGCTTCATCAAAAATGATGATATCCGACTGCATTGCCAAGATTCCGGCAATGGCAACTCGTTGTTTTTGTCCGCCGGACAAATTGGCTGGTTCGCTATCCAGGAAATTCAGCATATTTACTTTTTCTGCGTAAAAACTGATCTTTTCCAACATTTCTTCACGAGGTACACATAAATTTTCCATGCCAAAAGCGATATCGTCTCTCACTGTGACACCCACAAACTGATTATCCGGGTTTTGAAAAACAATACCGATTTTTTTTCTTATTTCATATGCGAATTCATCATTCATGACTAAACCGTCAATGCTGATTTCTCCTTTTTGCGGTTCCAACAAACCCACCAAGGTTTTTGCCAAAGTAGACTTTCCGCTGCCGTTGTGGCCTAAAACCGCAATCCATTCGCCCTTGTTGATTTCTAAATTTACGTCCTCAAGAACATTTGTTTTTTCGTTATAGGAGAAAGTTAGATTTTTTATTTCTATGTAACTCATTTAACTCACCGTCCAAATAAATATTATACCAAAAAATTTTCTGATTTCCTAATTTATTAAATGATTTTCCAAATCTCTTAAGGCTACAATACCTAAAAGGTGCTCGCCCTCTTTACCATTTTCCGTTACCAGTAATAATAACATTTCTCGTCTTTGCTGGATATCTTTGTTGAACATGGCATAAGCGTCATAGATATTGGTGTTGACACTGATAAAATCATAATATTTTCTTGGATGGTTATTGAGGTCGATAGCCTCAATGATATCTTTCATTAACATGGCCTTGGTAATAGTTTTCGCTTGACGAAGGGAGAAATAATCATAAAGCGATTTTTCAGTGAAAATGCCTATAAGTTCTCCCTTTTCAATCACTGGGATAGTCGAAAACCCTGATGTCTTCAACAAATCGACCACATCGCCAATGGTATCTGTCAATCGACAAGTTTTCAAATCGTCATATCTGGTCATTATTTGTCTTACGGTCAAAGGTCTCGTGATTTTCTGTACTACCATCTTAAAATCATTCAGAAAATTATCGCTAGGAACAAGAACGTCATTGTTATGCGAGATAATATTTCGCATCTGTGCGGCTTGTTTAATCAATTCAAAATTTTGATTGTTGTTGATGATGTAATTTTCTCGAGTTTTTTTGATTTGATAGAGTTTTGTCACGAAACCCGTGTAAGAATAGTCACCTTTGGAATAGGTGACACGCAAATATTGTTCCAGTTCATTGAACAATTGTAAAAATAGCTTTTCTTTATCCATTTCTAATCCTTCTTTTTCGCTTCTGTCGTATTTTCTTTTTGGGGATAAACGCCAATCAATTGTCCGTTTTCCGATACGATTGCCTGGGTGATATTTCTACAAATACCCAGTTGATAATCCAAGAGAATATCGGCACTTTCCTTAATCTGGTCGACAGGAATTTCCAAATCAAAAACAAAACGATGAGTTTTTATCACAATCGAATCAATTTTATCTTTTTCAAATTCAAAGACTTCGCCATTTTTCAGTTTGCAGATGGTTTCTCCATCTATAATCACTTTCATCAACAAAGAAAAGCCGATAAAACTCTTTACTCTTTGAAATCTCAGTTTCATTATTCCACATCCTTGTACTTTATAAGTATATAATAACACTTTAAAACAAAAAAAAGATAGTATCGACTAAAATACTATCTGGGAATGATCTAGATTTTATTGCCAATTGCAAACTTCAATATTGCCTTACAGACAATTTCGTCGTCAACCGTAGCCATGGCCTCAGCCACTCCAAGGTTGCCAATGCGATTGATGACTTTGACCTCAAGTTTCAAGACATCTCCCGGTATTACTTTTCTTTTGAATTTACATTTGTCTATTCCGGCGAAATACGCTGTCTTGCCTTTGAATTCGTCCATAGACAAAATTGTGACGGCTCCAGTTTGAGCCAATGCTTCAATGATAAGCACACCTGGCATTATATGCTCACTTGGAAAATGTCCTTCGAAGACCGGATCGCTTACTGATAGATTCTTGATAGCGACTGCACTTACGCCTGAGACGAGATCGATAATTCGATCTATCAATAAAAAAGGGTGGCGATGAGGTATTATCTGTTGAATTTCATTGCTATTAAGAATCATTCTAGTTCTCCTCCTGATATTTCTTGATAACTACAGTCGCATTATGCCCACCAAAACCCAAACTATTGCTAATGGCGTAATTGACTTTCTTTGAAACACCTTTAACCAGGGTGTAGTTTAAATCACACTCCGGATCCAAATTCAATGTATTGATGGTCGGTGGTATGAAATCATCTTTAACGGCTAAAGTCGTAATAATCGCTTCTACTGCGCCTGTAGCCCCCAAAAGATGTCCGGTCATTGATTTTGTACTTGAAACATTCAGTTCGTAAGCATGCTTACCAAATGCATTTTTGATTGCCAAAGTTTCTACTTTGTCGTTTAAAGGGGTTGAAGTCCCATGGGCATTGATGTAATCTACCTCGTCTGGATTCACCAGACCATCCTTTAAAGCGAATAACATTGCATCTCTTGCGCCATTACCTTCCGGATCCGGACCAGTAATGTGGGTTGCGTCACAAGTTGCAGCATATCCGACTATTTCTGCGTAGATATTGGCATTGCGTTTCTTGGCGTGTTCCAGTTCTTCAATAATTAAGGTTCCCGCACCTTCTCCCATGACAAATCCGGATCGGTCTTTATCAAAAGGGATGCTGGCTTTTAAAACGTCTTCACCACGATAAAGTGCTTGCA
>JAQVFZ010000035.1 GCA_028697025.1 Candidatus Izemoplasmatales bacterium
CTAAATCCGCTGCCCTCATTTGCGTAGAGGCTCCTTTAACCAGAGAATTTACGGAAGTGTCATTGACCAAGAAACTCGCGATAATTCCGCATAAAACGTCGCCGGTTCCAGCGGTGGCCAAACCATGATTCTTAGCTTGCATTAAATAGGTATATCTCTGTTCCTGAATAATGGTAGTCGCTCCTTTCAATAGCGTGATAATGCCTTTTTTCGCCAACTGCCTCAGTTGAGTTATCGGATCCTTCCTCAAAGTTTCCATATCCAACTTCAAGATGTCGGTCAGTTCCTTGAGATGGGGAGTTATGATAATGTTATTATATTTTTTGTTCAAATCAAGACACTTCAAACCACCGGCATCCACAATCACCTTTTTATTTTCTTTTATCAACTGGTCAAATGCTTGTTGATGGAGCGGCCCGATTTCTTTGATACCAGGGCCGAAAATCACTACGTCGTATTTGGAAAAGTCTGTATCTTTTGCTAAATTGCTATAGATAATTTCTTCATTGAAACGAGTTATATCCTGATCCAGAAACACTTCAACCAATCCGACCCCGCTTCTTAAAGCGGCTTTGGCAGATAAATTTATCGCTCCGGGCATTGAACTTGAACCGATGCAAGCAAGATGCCCATAACTATATTTATAGCTGTTGTGGAATCTTTCCTTCGTCAAATCGACGTCGGTGTAATCAAGATAGTAAATATCGCTGTAGCCTTCGAGTAAACCGATATCCAATAATTTGATTTCGCCATGGTAATCCAAGGCGTCATTCAAAAAATTGCCCAACTTATATTTACCAACTACACCTGTGAACTTCGCCTTTATCGCCAAGCCCATCACTAGTCCGCTATCGGCATTGATGCCGGAGGGAATGTCCAAGGAGTAGACGGTCTTCCTGGCTTGGTTTATCAATTTTACCAGATATTTATAATCGCCTGAAACGTCTCGATTCAGCCCTATACCAAAGATGCCGTCAACGATGAACTTACTTTTTCTCACTGCCTTATCGATGTTTTCCATAGTAATTAATTCCAAGTGTTCCGGCAACATCTTAACATAAAACTTGAACGTTTCACTTCCCCGTTCAACATCACCGATAATTGCTAGTTTGACGTTATAGCCGTTTTGTTTAAGTTCTTGGAAGACAACCAAAGCGTCGCCCCCATTATTGCCGGTACCGGCAATAACCAAGATCTCTTCTTTTATCAAAGGCATGACTCTGGATAAAAAATCCTTGGCTAGAACATAACCAGCCTGATACATCAATTCTCTAACGGTAATCTGTTTTTGTTCACAGGTTAATTCTTCCATTTTCCTGATGTCTTCTGTTGAGAATACTTTGACCATTTAAATCAACTCCTTAAATTATCAGACTTATCAGATAAAGTGCAAATAAGTGTCCCGGATAGAAAACATAAAAGAACCATTTCCATTTGTATTTACCTAGAGTTCCGTTATATAGAAAGATTAATATAATCGCTCCCATAGAAAACCATTGGATGACCGGAAATTTATAGAATCCTTCGTTGCCGAAAACTATCATCAGCGGTTTATCGATGAAAATCAAATTCAAGAATACCAAATGAAAGAGATTGGTGAATTTATTGGCGGACATACCGAAAAAAACGATGAGGAGCACGCCGTAGGCTCCATAGGAAAATCCTGCAAGTTCAGATAATAATACCACCAAAATCAGACCAAATTTCATATAGCTTTTTTCGTGATAAATCAAGAACAAACCAAAGACACCAGCAAGAAGCGTCCAAAAGATATTAAAGGTCAAAATCATGTTATTGCCGCTATAGAAGTAATAACCGACGATAAAACCTTCAATCAATGCCGCAAAAATCAAGAGTCTCAGAAAAAACTTCTTCTTGTCTAAAGTCTTATGGAACCCTTCTGCCAAAAGATAGGCGAACAAGACGAAGGATATTCTGCCAAAAGCCCTGAAAATCGTATAAATCACTTGATCATATTCAAAAAAGAAAACTGCAATGTGATCCATTAACATGGTCAAAGCTGCAATCAGCTTTAAATGAAATCTATTCATTTTTTCACAAATCTTTGATGTGGATTTCAACCGGGCAGTGATCGCTGCCTTCAATCTCGTTCAAAAGTCTTACCTCTTCTATCTGCTCCTTCAAACGATTGGATACCACAAAATAGTCAATTCTCCACCCTGAATTGTTAGCCCTGGCATTGAAACGATAACTCCACCAGGTATATTTGATGGTATCAGGATACAGATGACGGAAAGTATCGGTGAAACCGGCATCTAACAATTCCTGGAATTTGGTTCTTTCTTCAATCGAGAAGCCAGGATTTCTTTCATTCGATTTAGGATTTTTCAAATCGATTTCCTTATGGGCGACATTCAAATCGCCACAGAGAACCACTGGTTTGATTTTATCCAGTCGACTTAAATAATCTCGGAAGTTGTCTTCAAAAACCATTCGATAATCCAATCGCGCCAGTTCGGGTTGAGCGTTTGGCACGTAAGTGTTGACGAAGAAAAAGTTATCATACTCCAAGGTTATGATTCTGCCTTCGTCATTATAGCCTTCACCGTCTATTCCATAAATGACATTGATCGGCAATTCTTTAGTGTAAACAAGCGTTCCCGAATAGCCTTTCTTGATTGCATTTGACCAATATTCATGATAACCGGGAAAATGAAATTCCTTTTGATCTTCCTGCATCTTTGTCTCTTGAATGGCAAATATATCCGCATCGACGGAATGGAAAAATTCATCAAACCCTTTTTTCCTTGCCGCTCTCAAGCCATTGACATTCCAAGTAACGAATTTTTTCATAAAAATAACCTACCTCGCTTTAGTAAAAGTAATTAATTAAATTATAACATACAATAAAGATAATTTGGTGTTTTTGACATCTATTTCCGCTTGGTTTATTTACAAAAATTCATTTTTTTTCTATAATGGATATTACCTTGTAACGTGAGACGGAGAATAGAGATTATGAGTGAAAGCAAACATCAATCGTTGATGCTTTTAGCCATCAATGAAGCACACAGGACAATGAATTTGAACTATGGCGGTCCTTTCGGAGCTTTAATCGCTGATGAAAACGGAAATGTGATTTCCGTAGCTTCCAATACAGTTCTAAAAGATCATGATCCGACTGCACACGCTGAAATAAATGCTATCCGTAAAGCTACCCAAATCGTTGGCAGCCATGATTTATCCGGAAAGGTGCTTTACACCACCGCTTATCCATGTCCGATGTGTTTGGGAGCGATAATTTGGGCAAACATCAAGAAAGTCTATTATGGCTGTCTTGAAACTGACGCCGACGCTATCGGCTTCAGGGATGATTTCATCTACAAATTTATCGAAAACAAACGCCAGGACTTGAATATCTTGGATTTGGAAGAAACCGAAAGAAAAGCATGCCTGAAACTCTTTTCTGAGTATCAAGAAAAAAATAAGGAATTATATTAAAAGGCGTTGGCATAAATCCAACACCTTTTTTTATGCCAATTCACTGTAGACCAAATCTTTTCCCACTCTTGCCGATTCCATGACCGATATTTTCTTAACGCCAAAAATCAGGTTTTCAATCTGGAGATTTTTCACCTGCTCAATTGGTATTTCCACTTTTCTTCCTAAAGTGATATGAGGGGTGAAATCCTCGCTATCAATCTTGACACCAGCTTTCTTAAGGGCTATCATCAATCTTTTATGCAAATTGATTAATTCTTGGCTCTTCTTTACTTCCAGATGTAACAAGCGCTTAGACTCACTGTTTTTGAAAGAGCCTATTCCGGTTACGATTATCTCGATTTCTTTAAAATCGATACGCCTCACTTCCGTAATCACCTTATTCAAAAGCGAGTTGTCGATTTCACCGATATAGTGAAGCGTCAAATGCAGATTATCATAAGTAGTGTAGTTACCCAGATATTCCTGAGAAATATCTTCAATTTGCTTAAAGATTCTCTTTTTTATCATTTCCGGAAAACATAAAGCTATGAAAATTCTCATAAGCCAAGGCTCTATTTATCTCCCATGGTCATGACCATGACCGCTTTAGCGGTGTGAAGACGATTTTCCGCTTCTTGATAAACGATTGAATGTGGTCCGTCGATTACCGAATCAACAACTTCATTGCCTCTATCGGCCGGTAGTGCATGCATATATTTGACGTCCTTGGCTGCTAGAGCCATCATCTCTTCGGTACACTTCCAGGATTTATAGCTTTCCAACAAGTCATCCACTACTTGATCGCTTTGATTATTGACCCAGGAACCCCAGTTTTTAGGAATAACGATGTCAGCGCCTCTGTAAGCTTCTGCCATGTCATGAGTTATCCGGAAACTGCCGCCGTTTTCTTCAGCGTTTTTCTTGGCTTTGACAATCGCCCAGTCAGGCAAATCATAGCCTTCCGGGTAAGCCAATGTTACATCCATGCCATATCTTGGGAACAGTAATATTTGCGTCAAAGGTACGGAGATTGGTTTTTTATGGGTTGTGGCATAAGCCCAGATAATGGAAACTTTCAGATTCTTCGTTTCTTTCTTGACTTCTTGAATTGTCATTAAATCTGCCAAACCTTGCATCGGATGATAAAGATCGCATTGCAAGTTCATAATCGGAACCGTGGAGTTGGCAGCCATTTCACGCAAGAATTTATTGCCTATGCCCCAGAAACAATTTCTACAGGCGATGCCATGTCCATAACTGGAAAGTATCACGGCCGTATCTTTAGCGCTTTCACCATGAGAAAGCTGCATCTTTGAAGTATCTAGGAAAATCGCATGTCCGCCCATTTGCGCCAAACCGGCCTCCATTGAATTCCTTGTTCTGGTGCTTTGTTCGAAGAACATTAAAAATGCGTTTTTGTTTTTTAGATAGTTAGTGTCTTCATTGTTATAGAATTTCTTTTTCAATTCCTTGGAAACTTCCAACAATTTATCGATTTCTGTTTTAGTCCATTCTTCCAATGTGATAAAGTGTCTGCCTTTAAATAATGGTTTCATTATACTCTTCTCTCTTTCATCATTTTATACTGCTCAAATATACATTTGGTATTACCGCGTACATCGCACATGCATTCACAAGATGTTCCTTGTAAGTTATCTCATTTGGTGCGTGCGCTTGTTCTTCCTTACCAGGTCCAAAACCTATACAAGGGATGTTATGTCTGCCCATAATCGATACTGCATTAGTGGAAAAGGTCCATTTGTCGACCAGAGGCTTCTTGTTGAACAAATTTTCATAAGCCTTTACAAGCGAAGTGGTAACGACATGATTTTCGGGCAAGACCCAGGTTGGAAAATATGATTTTGTCGGATAGACCAGCCCAGTCCAAGACGGTCTGGCGTAATCGTACATTTCCACCAAGGCTTTGGCACTTTTCACACTTGGCAATTCTTCTATTTCCTTGATGGCGCTAAGATAAGTTTCGCCATCGGTTAGTCTTCTGTCGATTGAGATCCAGCAACCATCAGCGACAGCACATCTTGACGGCGAAGAATAGAAAATCTCGCTGACGGTAAGAGTTCCTTTACCCAAAAATCTATTATCAAGCAAACGATTGTTTAGTTCTTTAAGTTCCATAAGAATCGGAGCCATTTTGAATATGGCATTGTCTCCTCTTTCCGGAGCGCTGCCATGACAGGAAATGCCGGAAGTGGATACCTTGATTTCCATTCTGCCGCGATGACCACGGTAGATATTCAAGTTGGTAGGTTCGGTTATCACTACAAATTCCGGTTTGATTTTTTCTTCTTCAATCAGATATTGCCAGCACAAGCCGTCGCAATCTTCTTCTTGAACGGTTCCGGTGATCAGCAGCGTATAATCTCCTTCCAGTTTAAGATCTTTGATGATCTTGCCGGCGTAAACCATGGCGGCCATTCCGCCTTCTTGATCGGACGCGCCTCTACCACCAATTACTTTGTCATCTTCAAAACCTTGATAGGGATCAAATTTCCAATTTTTTATTTCGCCGATTCCTACAGTATCAATATGAGCGTCCATCGCTATCAGATGCTTGCCGTGACCTATTCTCCCGATGATATTACCCATCTTATCGATCCTTACTTCATCAAAACCGACTTTTTCCATTTCGGTTTTGATTCTTTGAATCACCAATTTTTCTTCTGCGCTTTCTGAAGGTATGCTAATCATATCTCTCAAGAAGGCAGTCATATCTTTTTCGTATTTTTTCGCGGCTTCAAGTATTTTTTTAAAATCCATGATTTATTCCTCCCGCATTTTCTTGATCAATTCATCATAATGATAGATCTTTTGATATTCATCGTCCCAAAACTTCATCTCTTTCATTGAATCAAGATATTCTTGGCTGTAGCCAAACTTCAACCAATCCTTTTCCTTTTGTTCAAATAGTTTTAGCTTTTGTGACCATGGTCTGTAATCGGCGATAAAGTCAGTGGATGTCTGCAAGAAATCATCCCTAAACCATCTTCTTAAAACAAAGTTTTCGGTTTCAAGATATCTTCTACTCAAATCTTCCAAAACCGAATCATAACGATCAAAACCATCGGTAGCTATCGTCACAACATTTTCATTAGGTCCAAGTTTTAGATACTTGGCCATCTTGATCGCACCGATGATATTGCAGATACCGGAAACGCCAAACAGTTCCTTCATTGCTAAAGCTGTTTCCCTCTTGACTCCGGCTTCAACCAATATGTCGGTTCCGTCATGAATTATTTTTAAGCCTTGAACAGACTCTTCATCCTTAATCAAACAGATGAAATCAGTGTTTAAGACGTTATGAATCAAGGTGCACATCTTGTCGCCAATACCTTCAATCCGGTGTTGACCTCTACCGCCATTCATCAAAGTTGAGCATTCGTATGGTTCCAATGCTACAACTTTAGCATCAGGAAAAACTTGTTTAATCTGATCGCCTGCAGCTAGAGTTCCCGCTGAGCCTGGTGCAGAAGTAAAGCAAGCTATACGGCCATTTCCTATGCCTTGAACTGCGTCGATGCAAGCGGTGCCGGTCACATGACGATGGAAGCGATAGTTTGGCAACAATTCAAATTGAGCCAAGGAACGGTTCTTTGGATCTTTCTTGAGTTCAAAGGTTCTTTCCAAGGTTAAAATTACGTCGGATTCAGTCCCTGGTGTCAAATCAAGTTTCGCTCCATACTTCTTGATTCTTTCATATCTTTCCTTACTCATGTTATCTGGCATGATGACGATAGAATCATATTTCATCAGATTACAGATGTAAGACACGCCGATACCAAAGTTGCCTGTCGAAGGGCCTAAGATGGTATGCTTGCCAGGAATGATGGTTTGATCGACGCAACCTTCAATCAGGGTTGAATAAGCTGGCCCGACCTTATGTGAGCCCGATGGAAAATACTTGCCTAGTAAAACGACAATATTGGCTTCTACACCCGTCATTTCTCTTGGCAAGACAATTTTATGAACTTGATTTTCTTCATCACGCCAATTGATGTTGAAGAGATTGATTGGGTCCAATTCATTTGCTTTACCCAATAAAGCTTTTTTTCTGATTTGTGGATCAATATGAGAAGGATGAGCCATTTCATCATAAGTTGGTCCAAAAGGGATTTTACTCATTTACTTCTTCCTCGTTTCTAAAATTTATGTACTTGATTAAATCTTCCAAGTTGTCCTTGAGAAGAATTGGTTCCTTGAATTGCTTTAAAGCATTTACTGTGTCTTTCAGTCCGTTGCCGGTAATGATGACACAGACAGATTCATTGGCTTTAATGATTTGTTCTTTTATAGCTCTAATGTATCCGGCATAGCTACAGGCTGCAGCTGGTTCCGCAAAAATACCCTCTGTCTTTCCCAGTTCTGTCATTGCTTCCAAGATTTCTTGATCGCTGACTGCAACAAACGTACCATAGGATAGTCTTACGGCATTCATGCCTTTAACTGGATTTCTGGGAATTCCAACCGCAATGGAATCAGCGATGGTCAACTCCTCAACTTCTTCCAGTGCTCTTGATTCATGAAAAGCGTCAAAGAAAGGTTTGCAACCGATACTTTGTACGCCGATGATTTTAGGAATATGACTAATCATCTGTAACTGTAACAAATCATAAAAACCTTTATAGACCCCACCGATAGTACACCCGTCGCCAACCGAGACAATGACCCAATCAGTTACTTTAAAATCGAGTTGTTCGGCTATTTCCAGAGCGACTGTTTTCTTGCCTTCAATCAAGTAAGGATTTACGGCTGCATTGCGGTTGTACCAACCATAATGTTCAATCGCTTTTTTTGATAGGTTATAGGCTGCTTTGTAATCGCCATCAACCTTGAATACTCTCGCACCAAAGGCGAGCAATTGCGACAGTTTACCAATCGGAGCTCTTTTGGGAACGAATATCACCGTTTTCAAACCCAACCTTGAAGCATTTCCGGCCAAAGACGAAGCAGCGTTGCCGGTCGACGAACAGGAAATTGTATCATAGCCTGACTCTAAGGCTTTAACGGCGGCTATGACCGAAGCCCTGTCTTTTAGGGATTGAGTGGGATTTTGTCCGTCATCCTTGAAATACAAGGCCTTGCATGGAAAGATACTGACAGCTTTGTTGCTTTTTAAGAGCGGTGACCACCCTACTCTTAATGTCTTGGAGATATGATCTTTTTCCACCGGTAATAAGGGCAAATACCGCCATATTGAATAATCGCGATTTTCTCTTAAGAAACCTTGATTGAAAACTTTCTTTATTTGTCCATAATCGTAAATGACATCCAAGATTCCCTTTTCGCCACAATCTGGACAAGTGAAAAATCCACTATCTTTATCATACTCTTTTTGACAAATGGTGCATTTCAATGATTTAACGTAACTCATGCTTTTCACTCGCTTCTAACGGTATAATTTTATATTTTTTAGTATCAAACAAACCCTTGTCAGTAATCTTTAAATCCGGTATCACCGGTAAGGATAAAAATGCCAATTGCAGGATCGGATCTTCGATATCGTCATTTACTCCAGCTTCACGAAGTTTGTTTTCAATATTCAACAACTTCTTTTCAACTACTTCAGATTCACTTAAACTCATCAAGCCCGCGACTTCAAGCGGCAGAAAATCAATGACTTTTTTATTTTGTACAAAGACAATGCCGCCGCCGATTTCCACAATCTTCTTCACCGCCAGGTCAATATCGTCGTCATTATCGCCTACACATATCAAATTATGGGAATCATGAGCTATTGTCAGTGCCAATGCAGAATTCTTAAGTCCATAATCCTTTACTATGGCCTTACCGATGTTTCCGCTCATTTTATGCCTCTCAATAACTATTAATTTCAACAATCCAGGATTGTTCCTTGGATGAAACTGTCCCTTTTCCAGCATTATTTTTTCAACAGTCTTCCTCGTTGTGACATTATTTTTTATCAAGCCGATAACATTAACGTATTCAGAGTCCAGATGATAAATCAAATCGCTTTTCTGATATTTAATCCTCACCGTATCCAAGACGTTTATATCGATTTTATCTTCAGTCGTAAAGAGGATTTTTTCATCCTCAAAAACGGGATTCCCTTTTTTATAAACCTTATCAACATGGATATTGTTTAGATTTTTGAACCATACCAAGTCAGCTTTCTTGCCTGGTGAGATAGCTCCCAAATCAATGAGTCCATAACATTCCGCAATATTGATTGTTGCCATTGAAATCGCTTCAATTGGCTCTATTCCATTTTTAATCGCTATATTGATATTATTGTCGATATGACCAATCTCTCTGATATCCCTCGGATGAAGGTCATCCGAACAAAAGAGGATTTTGTGATAGAAACTCTTGTTTAAACCTGGCAATAAATCGGAGACATTCTTGGTCTGTGATCCTTCGCGCAAGTGGACATACATTCCTCTTTTAATTTTGCCTAATAGTTCTTCGGGAGTCGTGCATTCATGGTCGGTTTTAATCCCCGCCAAGACATAGGCATTCAATTCTTTTCCTGTTATGCCAGGAGCATGACCATCGATGACGCCTTGACTGAAATCTTCAATCTTTTCTAAAACATCTTCCTTGCCATTAATCGCTCCAGGATAATCCATCATTTCTCCCAGACCGATGACCTTATCATGCTTTAGAAAGGGCTTAATATCCTTAGCTGAAAGTCTCGCACCTGAAGTTTCATACTCAGTTGAAGGAACACATGATGGTATCATCATATAGACATCCAAGGGTGATTTTGCACTTGAAGCGAGCATAAAGTCGATTCCGTCCCTGCCACAAACATTAGCTATTTCATGGCAATCGGCAATCACCGAAGTCGTGCCTCTTGCCATAACAGCTTTAGCATAATTGCTCGGAATCAACATGCTGGATTCGATGTGAACGTGA
>JAQVFZ010000036.1:0-8413 GCA_028697025.1 Candidatus Izemoplasmatales bacterium
GCATAAAGAGTTGCTTCTTTTATTAAAAATAAGTTGTTGGTTCTTTCCTTGATTACGTTAACGAGTTCATATCCATACATGTCTTTTTCCATCAATAATTTCAGGATGATGGTTTCGATATGTCCTCTGATAACATCACTGTTAATCATATGTACCCCTATTGTTTTAAGAGATATCCGATTGTAATCGCTCCTTGACCGGAGTGTGCGGCTACTGCCGGAGCCAATAAATAATCTTTGATTTCTCCGGTTTCCGGTCTTAAAGTCAAGACTTTCTCTCTAATGTATTTTACAGTTTCCGGATTGTTGGCGTGAACGATGAAAGCTTCAACATTCTTGCCTGCGGTTTCTTCCAGGAATTTTTCAATAACGCGGTCTACCGCTTTGCCGAAAGTACGAATTTTTTCTATACTGACTACTGCGCCGTTTTGATCGATTTCCAGTAGCGGCTTTATCTTGAGCATGTTAGCCATGAAACCGGCAGCGTTTGAAAGTCTGCCGTTCTTAATCAAGAACTTCAAATCATTTACCGCAAAATAGATTTTGTTGTTATCGCGAATGAATTCCAAATCCTTGATGATTTCTTCCATTGATTTGCCGGCCACAAAACCTTCGTGGGCCTTAAAAATCATTTTACTTTCAATATAACCGACTGATTTGGAATCAAACACATGAACTTTGACGCCTTCGACCATTTTTGAAGCCATGATGGCATTGTCATAAATGCCGCTCATTTTTGATGAGATAGTCACGAATAAAATCGTATCGCAGCCTTGGTCGCGCAATTTTTCGTATGCTTCCAACATTGTGCCTGTTGAAGCCATGGAAGTTCTCGGTAAAATGCTTGGATCATTATCGAGCATTTCATAAAACTCAGGTGCCGTCAATTCTTCATAATCGACGTACTCCTTATTTCCCATAATGACCATTGATCTGATGATAGTAACGTCAAAATCATAATCAAGATAATCTATCGATGAATTTGTACATACCATTAAGCCTAATTTTTTCATAAATATCCCCCTTAACCTTACTATTTAATTATAATCGATAGTGGTTAAAAGTCAATATTCGCACAAGATATTACTATCTTCTGCCTTTTTTGGAAATGGATAGCATAACCTTTTTGCCTTTAAGTTTTTTGTTCTTGCAATTGCTTAGGATTGCTGTCGCATATTTTTTGTCTACCGAGAAGAATGAAAAAGCAGATAAAATAGCAATATCTTGAATTTCTCTACCATTCATCTTGACATTCGAAGTGATGAAATCTAGCACGTCGGAAACCGTAAGATTCAAGTCTTTACCAACATTAAGATGGAAACGGACCCAATCTTTTTTATTGATTGAAGTATTTTCGGTATTGAAGCTTTCATTGATGTCTTCAATATTATTATGGTTAGTTTCAAGAGCATTCAATTTTTTTAATAAAGCCGCAATAATTTCATCTTCTTTTAAGTTTTCAGCCACCATTTGATTTAAAACTTGATATTCTTTTTCCAAAGATTCGTTATTGATGATATCTTTGATTTCTTCAATGAATTTGGAGTTTTTGACATCGATGACTTTTTCATAGGTCGGGATGCTGCGCTTCTTGATTTTTGTATTTGTCAATCTTTCGATTTCGTCAATCTTTCTGACCTCACCCTTTGATACAAGCGTGAAAGAGTAGCCGATGTTGCCAATTCTTCCAGTTCTACCGATTCTGTGAATATAGTATTCAGCCTTTTCCGGCACATCATAATTGAATACAGCTTCAACGTGTTTGATATCCAATCCTCTGGCCGCTACATCTGTCGCTACCAGAACGTCAATAATGCCGTTATGGAATTTATTCAACACATCAAGCCTTGTCGTCTGTGGCAAATCACCGTGGATTTTATCACAGTTGATTTTTCTGCCAATCAATTCTTCGGTGACTTTGTCGACCTGCAACTTGGTATTGCAAAATACCAAAGCCAAGGTAGGACGGTAAATATTTAACAACCGGTAGATTGCTTCGGTTTTGTTTTCTTTTTTAACCTTGTAATAATATTGAGAAATATCTTGATTTGTCTTTTCTTCACCAACAGATGTTACTAGTTCAGGATTGATTAAATACTTTTGTGCCAAATCAACGATTCTTTTAGGCATTGTCGCTGAGAACATTAAAGTTTGTCTGTTTTCCGGAGTGTATTCAAAGATGGTTTCAATATCTTCGATA
Organism: Candidatus Izemoplasmatales bacterium; assembly: GCA_028697025.1. GTDB lineage: Bacteria > Bacillota_I > Bacilli_A > Izemoplasmatales > Hujiaoplasmataceae > UBA2289. The sequence continues at coordinate 2,200 of JAQVFZ010000036.1, forward strand.
AAACCCATCTTCAGCATTTCGTCAGCTTCATCCAAAACCAAATATTTGATATTGGAAAAATTCATCGTTTTTCTTTTCAAGTGATCAATGATTCTCCCTGGAGTACCGATGATGATTTGCGGTTTCTTTCTAAGTTCTGCGAATTGTCTGGTGATGATCTCTCCACCGTAAACATTGACGATTCTCGCGCCATTGATATATTTGGAGATATTGGTCAATTCAGCTTTTATTTGAACCGACAATTCTCTGGTAGGAGTAATGATCAAGGCTTGGATTTCATTGCTGGAGAAATCGATCATTTCCAATAAAGGAATACCAAATGCGGCGGTTTTACCCGTACCTGTATGCGAATTCCCAATGACGTCCTTACCCATTAATAATAAAGGGATTGTTTGCTCCTGGATTGGAGTCAAATTGACAAATCCCATTTCTGTTATTGCTTGTTGAATTTCATTCTTAATTTTCATTTTTTCTCTTTTCTTGAAAAAAAATCAACTGTTTAGTTGATTTTTACGTCTCTAAATCTATTATTTCAATTCCATTAAGTTGTAAATATGTAGCGGTGATTCCTTTGCCCTTTATGCGGGTGCCTGAAAAACTACCGTCATAAATACACTTAAAACCACAAGACGGTGAACCGTCTTTGAGGATGATGCTTCTGGCTTTAGCTTGTCGCAATATTGCCAATGTTTTTTTCGCTCCCAGTAAAAAGTTGTCGGTAACGTCCAATCCTTCAAGGTTAATGACCTTACCGTCTTTTTGAATTTCGCTTGGTATTCTCGGTGTAGAAAGCCCGCCTAATTCTTCAGGGCAAACTAAGACAACCTCTTTTCCTTTTAGGTATTCAATAACCTTAAAATTGAGATTGTTTTTCGCATTATATTTACAATTGACACCCAATAAACAAGCGCTGACAGCTATAGTTTCTCTTTTCATCTTATTCAAATGAATCAATATCGATTTTTATCTTTTTTCCTTGCTTGGACGCGGCAGCGTAAGAAATCGTTCTGATTGCATTGGCGATTTTTCCGCCCTTACCGATTACCCTGCCTAAGTCTTCCTGGTTAACTAGGACTTGGATTGTAATAGAATTTTCATCTTCGGAAAATTTCTTTACCAATAGATCTTCCGGATGAATAACTAATGGCGTCACCAAGTCGAGGACTAGTTTTTCAAAATTAACAGCCATTATTATACCTTCTACTTGCTATTCTTTTCAGATAAAAATTCGTCGATAACCCCAGCTTTTTTTAATAAACTTCTAACTGTGTCTGTAGGTTGGGCACCAGCATGTAACCATTTTTTTGCTAATTCGTTATCGATTTCGACAAACGCTGGTTGTTTAGTAGGTTCATAAACACCAACGATTTCCAAATATCTACCATCTCTAGTTTTTCTAGCATCGGCAGCTACGATACGATAAAAAGGCTTTTTGTGTGTGCCAAATCTTTGTAATCTTAATTTTACCATAATTAATAATCCTCCTAAATGAATTTCCTGTCAAATTATAACAAAAAAAATATAGCCTGTCAAGTATTTTCTATTGACAGGCTAAATTATTTTTTAGATTGAAAAACTAAGTGATTCCATCTCTTGTTTAGACGCTTCGATTTTCTTCACAAGCCTGTGGTTTTTAAGGTTGTTGTATAAGTCGTCATATCTTTCTTCGTCGATATATCCTGTAAGATACTTGAGATTGTCATTGACATATGTAACGTTGACATTGAATTCTTTTAGTTTATTGACGATTTTTTTATTTCTGAAATAGATGATTATGCCTTTTCTTCTGATCATTATGAACCTCTGTTTATCTGTTTGTTTAGTTAATTATACCATATTATAGCGCTTTTCCAAATAGTAATGGTCAATTTTCTTTATTTTTATGATGTATAGTGTTATAATTTCCTTGGTGATAAATATGTTGTTAAATAAAGATATTATTATGGATGGTCATCCAACTTTAAGATTAAAAGCCAAGCCGGTTGATCTACCTTTATCGGAAGAAGTTTTTAATACCCTTAAGGATATGATGGAGTATATAGAAAACTCTCAAGATGATGAGATGGTTGAAAAATACGGACTCAGATCTTCAGTTGGCCTCGCCGCTCCCCAAATTGATAAATCGTTAAAAATGTTTTGCATGAAAACTCTAGACGAAAACTTTAAGGTCCTGCACAAATATGCAATCGTTAATCCTAAAATCATCTCTTATTCAGAAGCGACAACATATCTTCCAAGTGGAGAAGGTTGTTTATCGGTAGATGAAGACACTACCGGTCTTGTGAAAAGACACAAGAAAATTAAAGCCAGAGTCAATCTGGTTAATTTGGAAACCAAGGAAGTAAAGGAAAGCATTCTTAAACTTTCAGGTTATCCCGCAATTGTTTTTCAGCATGAGTATGATCACTTAATGGGAGTATTGTTCATCGATAAGATTTCTGATGAACTTCCTGAAAGCGAAGCAATAGAATTTCATTACGAAGAAGATTAAAGCCTATCTGTTCGATAGGCTTTTTTTTATATAATTTTCTTTAGTTCTTTTGCAAAATTAACGCCAAATTCTCTCGTTTCCTGTTCTTGTAAACTTGAAGGTCTGAACTTGATTTTTAAGCCTGGCAGCGGCTTCATCTTCAATTGTTCCAAGCGTTGGATTATATTGTCTACAGCTTCACCGCTCCAGCCATATGAACCAAATGCAGTTGCTATTTTTCCTTTTAATTCCTCATAGTGAACTTTGGATAGGATTTCCCATATGGTTGGTAAAGTGTCCCTGACAATTGTGGCAGAACCGATTAAAAAAGCATTTGCCTGTTTGATTCTTTGAATAACGTCATCTACTTTTGCTTCAATCAAATCATATAGCTCTACTGTGATTTTACCGGAGAATTCTGTTTCAATAGCTTCTTTAATAATGTAAGCCATCGTTCTCGTGTAATTATAGGCGCTGGCAAAGGGTATCACAACGAGTGGAACTTCATTGGTAATCTCTTTTGACCAATCTTCATATAATCTTATTGCCTTTGGAATGTAGTGGCCTTCTAAAACCGCGCCATGAGAAGTTGCGATGATTATTGGGCCATAGTCTTTGACTTTTTGCACGCCTCTTCTAACGGCTGACATGAACGGTGACATGATGGCATCAAAGTATTCTTTTAAACTTCTGTCATAATCCTTAATGTCTTTTAAGTTTGATGACATGACACCGTCAAAGGCGTAATGCGCGCCGAAGAAATCACAAGTGAAAAGAATATTATCGTCTTTAAGATAGGTAAACATCGTGTCCGGCCAATGAAGATTTGGTTGTAGAGTAAACTCCAAAGTTTTATTCCCTAAACTCAAGGTTTCCCCTTCTTTGACTTTATGAAACTTAAGATTATTGTCGTTAACGATTTCTTTTAAATTCATGTAAGCTGGTATGGAGCCATATATTTCAATATCGGGATTTTTTTCGAGGACATATTCCACGCAGCCTGAATGATCAGGTTCCGCATGATTTACAATCAAATAGTCTATATGTTTAATATCGACAATATCATTAATTCTCGAAAAAAACTCTTCTTTGAAAGGTTCTTTGGCAGTATCGATTAAAGCAATCTTCTCACTGCCGACAATTAAATAAGAATTATATGTAGAACCGAATTCGGTCGCCATGACTATATCAAAAACCCTCAAGTCATAATCAATCGTGCCTACCCAGTAGACACCTTCAGCTAATTTATAAGATTTCATACTTTCACCTCAGTAATATTATACAAGAATTGCAACATTTAGACAAATAATTAACTTTTTTAATTTAGTATTTGTTAAGTAATTGACAATAGGGCCTTTTTTTGATAAAGTACTATGTGTGATAGAGTAGTTTTTATCAAGGAGGAAATTATATGAGTTACAAATTAGTCAGCGATTCCTGCGTTGATATTCCAGCAAGTTTAGCTAGAGAACTTGAATTGGAAATCTTACCTTTGAAGGTTACAATTAAGGGGAAAGAATACGCAAATTATCTCGACAATCGCGAGATAAAACCAGAAGAGTTTTACAATCTTTTGCGAGAAGAAAACACAGCTTCGACAGCGCAATTGAATCCTAATGATTTCGTGGAAACTTTCACACCATTTTTAAACGCTGGTCAGGACATCTTATATTTAAGTTTTTCCAGCGCTTTGTCGGGAACCTATAATTCCAGCATCATTGCCAAGAAACAGCTTTCAGAAGAATATCCTGATCGAAACATCGTATGTTTGGATACTGCGTGTGCTTCCATGGGTCAAGGATTATTGGTTACCTTAGCCGCGCGAAAAAAACTGGCTGGAGCAACTCTTGATGTCGTCAAAAATTATGTTGAGAATATCAAATTGGATGTATGCCATCTTTTCACGGTAAGCGATCTTGGACATTTGCGTAGAGGTGGTAGACTTTCTGCCAGTTCCTTGGTTTTAGGCAATTTGCTTAACATCAAGCCGCTTCTTCACGTTAACCTCAAAGGCGAATTGAAAGTTTACGGTAAAGCTAGAGGGAGATACAAATCATTAAACAATCTAATTAGTAGAATGGAAGAAACTTTTGATAAAGATCGAAATGAAATCATCTATATCTCCCACGGCGATTGTTTGGAAGATGCCATCTATGTCAAAGACGCCTGCAAAGAAAAACTGGGATTAAAGGAAGAACAATTTCTGATAAATCATATCGGACCGGTCATAGGCGCACACTCAGGGGTCAACACCTTGGCCATCTTCTATATTGGGAATGAAAGAAACATTAAGTAGAGATTTTCTCTACTTTTTATTTTTATCAAAGTTAAATAATGTTATAATTAATTAAACTAACTAAAAACGAGGTTTACATGATGTATGAAATACTAGAAAAACAAGAATTGAATAATGATGTCGATCTGTTTAAAATCAAAGCGCCTCTTGTCGCAAAGAATACAAAACCGGGTAATTTTGTGATTGTTCGCGTTGACAAACTTGGCGAAAGAATTCCTTTGACAATCGTGGAAAACGACTCTGAATCAATAACGATAATATCTCAAAAAGTGGGCTTTTCCACTAAATTGTTAAGCAAAAAAGAGAAGGGCAATTTCATTGAAGATGTCGTTGGTCCTTTAGGCGAAGCAATCAGGATTAAGAATGTGAATCATTTGATTGCTGTTGCTGGTGGAGTTGGTGCTGCACCGCTTTATCCACAACTGAAAAGTTATCACGCTCATGGCACAAAAATTGATCTTATAATCGGCGCTAGAGATAAGGATCATTTGTTGCTAATGGATAAATTTAGAGAAGTTTGTGAAAACATCTTCATAACTACCGATGATGGTTCAGCTGGGCAAAAAGGTTTCGTCACGGATGTTTTAAAAGCAAAACTAAAAGAAAAAACATATGATTTTTCCATCACCATCGGACCATTAATCATGATGAAAAATGTGGTTTTGATAAACAAAGAGTATAATCTTCCTACTGATGTATCTTTAAACCCAATTATGATTGATGGCACAGGCATGTGTGGAAACTGCCGCGTTAGCATCAATGGCAAAAATCATTTTGCCTGCGTTGAGGGTCCTGATTTTTCTGCAGAAGGTATTGATTTTGATGAGTTAATCAGTCGACAAAGATATTATAAAGACAAAGAACATATCTGCAATTTAAGATTAGGTGAAACAAATGATTAAACGTACAATTATGCCTGTGCTCGATTCCTCAACCAGATATTCTACTTTCTCTGAAGTTGCGCTAGGTTATTCATTTAAGCAAGTCCATCTTGAAGCTTCCAGATGTCTTGACTGCAAAAATCCCCGATGCGTGACCGCCTGCCCCGTCAACATTGATATTCCGAGATTTATCAAACTAATCCTGCAAGAAAGATATCAAGATGCATATTGCACAATTTACGCTGATAACATCCTGCCCGCTGTTTGCGGTAGAGTCTGCCCTCAAGAAAAGCAATGTGAAGGCGCGTGTGTGCTGGGGGTTAAGTTCGAACCCGTCTCAATCGGCGCTTTGGAAAGATTCTTGGGAGATTATAGCTTAGAGAACAATTTTCTTCGTCAAGAAACAATTGTTGACAACGGTAAGAAAGTCGCGATTATCGGCAGTGGACCAGCCGGTCTTGCTTGCGCTGCACAAATCAGGCGGATGGGCTATACGACCGACGTCTATGAAGCTTTACATGAATTTGGCGGCGTGTTGAAGTACGGAATTCCTGAATTCCGTTTACC
>JAQVFZ010000036.1:8513-10058 GCA_028697025.1 Candidatus Izemoplasmatales bacterium
AAGTGGGGATGCATCAAGGTGACAGATTATCAGACATCAATACCGGGGGTATTTGCCGGTGGCGATATCGTTACTGGAGCGGCCACAGTTATCTTAGCTATGGGTGCCGGAAAAACTGCTGCTGCCAAGATTGACAAATACATTAAGACGCTTTGAAACTAGAGCGTCTTTATTTTTTTAAAAAAATGTGACAAGGTTGTCATAATCGCTTGACAGCCTAAAAAAACAGGAATAAAATAACTATATGACAAGGTTGTCATATTTATGGAGGTCAAAATGCCAAGCAAAACTTTCATTAACCTAGAGGCTGAAAAAAGAAAGCGTATTGTTGATGCGGTCGTTGAAGAGTTTTCCTCAAAGCCGTATGAACAGGTAATGATTTCAGACATCATCAAAAAAGCAAAAATACCTCGCGGGAGTTTCTATCAATACTTTACGGATAAAGAAGATTTATACTTCTACATAATCGAGGTTATCAAACAAGAAAAAATGTCTTTCTTACAGAATACGCTTGATAATCTCGAAGGTCTAAAATTTCTGGATTTAGTCAGAAAGCTTTATGAAGATGGAATTAAATTTGCCCTTAAATACCCAAGCTATGTCAAAATAATGGATTTCTTAATGAAAAACAAAAACCCCTTATATGATAGAATGTTGGCTGAAAATTTAGCTTATGCAGAAACGATATACGCCAATCTGATTGACAAGGACAAAGCCAAGGGCTATATCAGGGACGATATCGATTCCTTGACATTTGCCAAGATAGTCGTTCAATTCACAACATATATCGCTATTGAAGAACTTGATACCGATAACGAAGAAGAGAGTTTTAAAAGAATGCTTGAAAGAAACAATCAGATACTAAAAATTATCGAATACGGTGTACTGAAAGGATAAAACATATGTTTAAAGTTGAAAATCTAAAATTCCGTTATAAAAAGAATGAGGAAGACGTACTAAAGGGCATTAGTTTCGAAATCAAAGAGGGAGAAATCTTTGGCTTTTTAGGGCCAAGCGGAGCCGGTAAAAGCACCACGCAAAAGATCATAATCAAAATCTTGGAAGACTATCAAGGCAATATCTTCTACAAAGATAAAGATTTGAAAGATTACAAGAACGATTTTTATGAAGAAATCGGTGTGAGTTTCGAAATGCCAATCCACTTCTCGAAAATGACAGCCATGGAAAACATCAATTTTTTCTTGAGACTCTATAAAGAAAATGCTGATGTTGAAAGCTTGATGAAAAGAGTTGGATTGTGGGAAGATAGAAATAAAATGGTTGGAGAATATTCTAAAGGTATGAAGATTAGACTAAATCTAGTGAGAGCATTACTCAATAAGCCAAAGATGTTGTTTTTGGACGAACCAACCAATGGATTGGATCCTACAAACGCTAAAATTCTCAAAGACTTGATCAAAGAGTTTCGCGAAGCTGGAGGAACTGTCTTCATTACTTCTCACATCATGGCTGATATCGATCAGTTATGTGACCGTGTTGCTTTCATCGTCAACGGCGAAATCAAGGAAATCGATTCGCCGAGAA
>JAQVFZ010000037.1 GCA_028697025.1 Candidatus Izemoplasmatales bacterium
TGAAGACGCAAACAAAGTTATCAAAAACTTGATTAAAACTAACTTCTTTGTGACAAAACTAGCTACTACAGGTGGTTTTTTGATGAGCGGCAATACCACAATCATTGTTGGTGTTCAAGACGACTTATTGGATAAATGTATTCATGTGATTTCAGAAACTTCAAAAAGCCGAACTAAATTGGTTCCTAATGCCATATCTAGTGAGTTTGGAATCTTCTCGTCGATGCCGGTCGAGGTTCAAGTTGGCGGTGCGACAATTTTTGTAATGGATGTTGAGCAGTTTATAAAAGCATAAGAAAATAAAGAACTGTCGAACACAGTTCTTTTTGATATTTAAGGAGAGACATGAAAAAACGCTTATTGTATCTTTATCTTAAGAGCGGAGATTATAGTGAAATAATCGCCTTTTTGCAGATGTATGAAAAAGTGGATTTTCAAAAAATAGATAATAACGTCTTGATAGCTACTGCAGATATAGATTTTACTCTCGTTCAATTCAAACTGCTTCGGGAATTGATCATGGAAGAATTGTTACTGGATTTTGTGGGTTTATATATACCGATGGATTTCGACATCCCGATAGAAGAGCTATTAAGCGGTTTCCAGAAACTCAATAATCAGGTTTATGACATTGCCAGATTCATCACTGAGGTGGTGCTGGCAAAGGATATTGCCTTGCAGAAAAGATTAAAGACATATTACTACAATACGATTGGCATCGATAATATCAATACTGTCGTTGGGTTCGTGAAAAATAATTTCAACGCTTCCCAGACCGCAAAGAAACTCTTTCTGCATCGGAATACCTTGAACTACCGCTTGGAGAATTTTGTTAATAAAAGCGAGATGGACATCAAGACGTTTTCTGTTGGCCTAGCGATATATTTGCTATTTGAGAGATAAGATTGTGCAGTTTGCATATATGATTATTTCTCTTTTTTTTATATAATATTGATAAAAGTAAATAAGGAGGATATTTTATGTCTACTTTAAGTTTTAAAGGCCTTAACAAAATTTATGATAACGGCGTTCAAGCCGTATTTGATTTCAATCTGGAAGTTAAAGGTAAAGAATTCATCGTATTCGTCGGCCCATCCGGTTGCGGTAAATCCACAACCTTGAGAATGGTTGCCGGCTTGGAAGAAATCTCTTCAGGAGAACTCTACATCGATGACCGTATGGTCAATTACGTCGCGCCAAAAGATCGTGACATCGCCATGGTTTTCCAATCATATGCGCTATATCCGCACATGTCTGTTTATGACAACATGGCATTTGGTTTGAAACTGAGAAAAGCACCAAAGGTTGAGATTGAAAAAAGAGTTCAAAATGCTGCTGATATTTTAGGGTTGGTATCATATCTAGACCGTAAGCCTAAAGCTTTATCAGGCGGTCAACGTCAAAGAGTCGCTTTGGGTAGAGCAATCGTCAGAGATGCAAAGGTCTTCTTGATGGACGAACCATTATCAAATCTAGATGCCAAGTTAAGAGTAGCGATGAGAGCGGAATTAATCAAATTACACGAAAGACTTGAAACTACAACCATCTACGTAACCCATGACCAAATTGAAGCAATGACAATGGCGACGAGAATTGTAGTTATGAAAGACGGACGTATCCAACAAATCGGCGCACCGAAAGATATCTATGACAATCCGAACAATATGTTCGTTGGCGGATTCATCGGTACTCCGGCTATGAACTTTTTGCCAGGAAAAGTTGATGAATCAGGATATTTCGCCTGTGAAAATTTCAAGGTCAAAATTGATAAGAAGCATATGGATTTACTGACCAAGAAAAATTATATCGGTAAAGAAGTAGTGCTTGGCTTCAGACCAGAAGACGTCCATGATGAAGCGGATCTGTTGGCAAAATACGCTGATTCGACTTGCGAATTTACTGTTGACGTAGCGGAACTATTGGGTGCTGAAACCAATATCCATATCTCCGTCGGCAATAACAACATCATCGCGAAGGTTAATGCAAGATCAGATTTGGCTATGCATTCCAAGATCAAATTGGCTGTCAATATGGAAAAATCTCATTTCTTTGATGCAGAAACCGAAGAGAGAATCGTGAAGTAATCTTTGATAAAAAAACACCGAAAATAGCGAAATACCACTAAAATTTAGTGGTATTTTTTCTTATTTAAAATCCATTTATTATGCTATAGTTTATTATAGGGGTGATGAAGTAATGATTGACTATATTATCAAGAAAGATGATAACCTGATCTATGTTTGTCAGGATAATTATTATCTTGTACTAGACACTACATTTCAAAAATACATCAATAAGATATTATTGAAGAAACTGACTAATCTAGAAGCTTTGGAAAAATGCACAAGAAAGGTTTTTGGTTTCAAGAATAAAATCCCCCTTTATCTGGATGGAAGGACACTCTTGTTGTGCATAATGAGTTATCGCATGCCCAAAAGCATGTATCTCAATTTTTATGCAATCTCAAAGTTTGAGAAACTTGACAGTTTTCTGGTTGTTTATTTTCATTCGGGTCATTGTCTGAAGTTGGAAGAAAAGCATGCCTTTTATAATCAAATGAAAAAAGCAAGGGAAGTTGAAGAATTCATTTATTTTGATTTATAAGACATTATATATGGAAATATCTTGATTTTTTTAGTATAATATTCATGCGAATAAAGATTTATATAGGAGGTATTTCTTATGAGAAAAAAGACTATTGAAGATTTACATGTTCATGGTAAAAAAGTCCTGGTCAGAGTAGATTTCAACGTTCCAATCAAGGATGGTTCGATTACCGATGATAATCGTATCGTTCAAGCTTTACCGACCATCCAGTATTTATTGGATGAAGAGGCAAAAATTATTTTATTCTCACATCTGGGCAGAGTTAAGACTGAAGAAGACAAAGCGAGCAATTCTCTTAGAGTCGTAGCAGATAGATTGCAAGAATTATTGGATAGACCTGTTACATTCATACCTCAAACCAGAGGTGCAATATTAGAAAACGCCATCAACAGCATGAAGGTCGGCGACATCATCATGGTTGAAAACACTCGTTTTGAAGATTTGGACGGTAATAAAGAATCCAAAAATAATCCTGAATTAGGCGCTTATTGGGCAGGTTTAGGAGATTTGTTCGTCAACGACGCTTTCGGAACCGCTCATAGAGCACATGCATCTAATGTCGGTATCGCTTCGTTAAAGGAAGCCGCTGCTGGCTTCTTGATGGAAAAAGAATTGCATTATATCGGTGAAACGGTTGAAAATCCAGAAAGACCTTTCGTAGCGATATTAGGTGGAGCTAAAGTTTCCGATAAAATCGGTGTGATTGACAATTTGCTGAAAAAAGCAGATAAGGTTTTGATTGGTGGAGGTATGGCTTATACCTTCATGAAAGCTTTGGGCTATAATATCGGTACTTCAATTGTCGAAAATGACAAATTGGAACTTGCTAAATCACTATTGGAAAAAGCGGGAGGTAAACTTATATTGCCTGTCGATCTGGTCGTCAGCAAGGAATTCAAACCAGACGCAGCCCACCATGTTACCACTTATGAAAAGATTAAAGACGATGAAATGGGTCTGGATATCGGTCCTAAGACAATAAAATTATTCAAGAAAGAATTAAAGAATGCGAAGACTGTTGTTTGGCACGGACCACTTGGCGTATTTGAATTTGAAGCATTTGCCAAAGGTACCAGAGCAATCTGTGAAATTTTGGCAGGATTAAAAAATGCTAAAACAATTATCGGTGGTGGCGATAGTGCTGCAGCCGCAATCCAAATGGGCTTCCAAGATGATTTCACTCATATTTCCACCGGTGGTGGCGCTTCACTTGAATTTCTCGAAGGAAAAGAATTGCCGGGAGTCACTTCACTTGACGACGCAGTAGAATGCGATTGCGGTGAAGGTTGCGGTTGCCATTAAGGAGTGAAAAAATGAGAAAACCTATTATAGCCGGAAACTGGAAAATGTTTAAAACCAGGGATGAGGCTTTGTTTTTCATCCTGCAAGTTTCCGAAAGCATGCCAAATATCAAAGATGTAGAAACGGTAGTTTTCGCGCAAGCTCCACTTATGAGATGCTTGATAAAAAGACAGGGATTGAACTTAAGAATCGGTGCGCAAAATCTTCACTTTGAAGATGAAGGAGCTTATACCGGAGAAATATCGGGACCACTACTTAAATCGTATAAAGTAGATTATGTTTTGATAGGCCACAGTGAAAGAAGAGCTTACTTTCATGAAACCGATCAAATGGTGAATTTAAAGATAAAAGCAGCTCTTCGCAATCAATTGAAACCAATTGTGTGTGTCGGCGAAGTATTGGAAGAAAGAGAATCAGGTAAAACAAACGAAGTTTTAAATCGCCAAATTAAAGCAGCCTTCAAGGAAATCAAGGCAATTGATATTAAAAATATAGTTATCGCTTACGAACCGGTATGGGCAATCGGTACCGGTAAAACTGCGACAGCGGATATGGCTGATGAAGCATGTGGATATATCCGTCATCTTATTCAGGAATTATATGGAAAAGTAGTCGCGGAAGCCGTCAGAATTCAATATGGCGGTTCAGTCAAACCGGAGAATATTGAAGAATTATTGGCGAAAGAAAACATCGATGGCGCTTTAATCGGTGGGGCCTCTCTAGATCCTGATAAATTCATTCAGATGGCAAATGCACCACTAAAGATAAAAAAATAAAAAAATAAATAAGACCGAAGTTTCCAATTAAACTTTCGGTCTATTTTTATTATATAAACAAATTGTGATTTGAAGTAGTGGTATCGCCTAGGTAGGTAGCTACGCCTGCGATTTCAACACCGTCAATCAATTCTTCTTTCTTGATGCCCATGATGTCCATAGACATTGCGCAAGCAGTTATCTTTACACCTAAGTCCATAGCACTTCTGATCATTTCTTCCAGAGCATCGACGTTCTTTTTCTTCATGATGGATTTGATCATCTTTGGCCCCATACCCAGCATGTTCATTTTGGAGATAGGTAATTTTTTGGTGCCTCTTGGCATCATCGAACCAAACATTCTTTCAATGAATGATTTTTTGACTTTGACTTTCTTAGGTTTTCTTAAGATATTCAAACCCCAGAAAGTGAAGAACAACGATACTTTTTTACCCATGGAAGCTGCGCCTTGAGCAATGATGAAAGCGGCTATTGCTTTATCCAAATCTTCGGAGAACACGACAATCGTCGAATCTTCGAGATTGGCTTTGGTTTCAACAGATTTTTTAGGTATTTGGTTGCCTTTAAGGATTTTGGCTGTGAAACGGTTGTTCTCTTCTTTAAGGTCAATCAAAGTGTTATTGGTTTTTTCAACCCAGGTTTTAACGTCTTTTTTGAATCCCGGATCGGTAGCGCTAATTTCCAGGATTTCACCGTCATTCATCTTTTCCAAACTCTTGAAAGTCTTGACGATTGGGCCAGGACATTGCAGACCAGAAGCGTCAACCACCAATGTAGGATTGAAGTTGATTGATAGCGGTTCTGTTTTTTGTGGAGTTTCAATTATCATTTTGCCGGCATCGTCAGTTTCGTCCATAGCCATAAAGTCGGAAGGATTATAAACGCTTTGATAGGTCTTGAATGCGCCATCAAGATTGTATGCTTGAATACCTTTTTGTCTCAAGATTCTTACCGTATTGTAAGCTCTGATGCCACTTTGACAGAAGACATAGACTTTTTGGTTCTTCGGAATCTCATTTAATCTTTTTCTGATTTCCGGGAAAGGAATTTTTATTGTGCCGGGAATTGAGGCGAAAGTCGCTTCGATTTGGTCTCTGGCGTCGATAACGAACGCACCGCTTTTAATTAAATCATTGATTTCATTATACTGTACTGTTTCCACTAAACCGTTGATAATGTTGTCGGCGATGAAACCCAACATATTGACAGGATCTTTGGCTGAAGAAAACGGCGGAGCGTAAGATAATTCCAAATCTTTCAAATCCGTTACTTTCATTCCCGCTCTGATGGCTGTCGCAATTACGTCAATACGTTTGTCAACGCCTTCCATGCCCACAGCTTGTGCACCAAGGATTTGTTCGGTTTTTGGGTTGAACAATAACTTCATGGAAATAGTGGAAGAACCAGGATAGTATCCGGCATGGCTTCCTGGATGGGTATGTATGACTTTATATTCGATATTTTTTGCTTTTAAGGTTTTTTCATTGTTTCCGGTTGCGCCTACAGTATAGTCAAACACTTTGGCAGCGGAAGTGCCCATGGAACCAAGATATTTTTCGTTCTTGCCACAGATGTTATCCGCAACCATTCGGCCTTGTTTATTAGCCGGACCTGCTAGAGGAATCATAGTTTCTGTATGAGTAACAAAATCCAAGACTTCTATAGCATCACCGATGGCATAGATTGATTCGTCGCTGGTCTTTAAATATTCATCAACCCAGATTCCACCTCTTTGACCCAATTTCAAACCGGCTTCTTTAGCCAAGATGTTTTCTGGTCTGACGCCGATAGCGAAAATAATCAAATCGGTAGCGAGAGTCTTGCCTGAAGAAAGAACGATTTCTTTCCCTTCGTTTCTAAACTCTTTAACTCCATCATTGAGAATCAAGTTGACGCCTTTGTCGATAATGTGCTGATGAATGATTTGCGCCATTTCAAAATCGACTGGAGCCATAACTTGGTTCGACATTTCCACGATGGCGACTTTGATGCCTAAGTGATGCAAATTCTCAGCCATTTCAAGACCGATGAATCCAGCGCCGATTACAGCTGCTCTTTTTGGTTTTTCTTTGTTGATGAAGGTTTTGATTCGATCGGTATCGGGAATATTTCTCAAAGTGAAAAGATTTTTCGCTTCGTTGATTCCCGCAATCGGAGGTTTGACAGGAAAAGCACCTGTAGAAATCACTAAAAAATCATAAGATTCATTATAAGTCTCATCATTTTTAAGATTTTTAATGGTTAAGACTTTCTTTTCTTTATCGATTCTGACGGCTTCCGAAAAATTTCTGACATCGATATTGAAATTGTTGTGCATTTCTTCAACTGTCTGTAATAACAAAGCGTCTCTGCTGGTTATTATATCACCAATATAATATGGTAATCCACAGTTGGCAAAAGAGATATGTTCTCCTCTTTCGAGCATGATAATCTCTGCTGATTCGTCCATTCTTCTCAGTCTGGTAGCGGTAGAAGCACCTCCGGCAACTCCACCGATAATAATAATTTTCTTTCTTTCCATTTTTTATATTCTCCTATCTAAACCAAGAAGTAATTTTACTCCTATAAGGAGTAGTTGTCAAGAAAACAAACTCAGAAATAAAAAAAACCAAGACCGTTAAGTCTTGGTTAATCTTGTAAATCTTATTTATTGTACAATTCAACGATTAGATTTTCTTTAATTTCCGGTAAGAATTCATTTCTTTCAGGTAAGCGAGTGTAAGTAGCAGTAACTTTTTCTTCGTTGAATTCAATGTATTCTTGACGAGCAGCTATCGCTTCTAAAGCTTCCTTGATGATTAGCAAGTCTTTAGATTTTTCCTTGATTGAGATTACTTGACCAGGTTTAACTCTAATTGATGGAATAGTTGCTTTAACGCCATCCAATAGAATGTGTCCGTGATTGACCAATTGTCTAGCTTGTTGTCTGGTTCTTGCGAAACCAGCGCGATAAACTAAATTGTCCAATCTTGATTCAAGTAAGAAAAGGAAGTTTTCACCTTGTTTGCCTTGCATTTTCTTAGCTTCATTAAAGGTCTTACGGAATTGTTTTTCATTGACACCATAAGTGAAACGAACTCTTTGCTTTTCTTGTAATTGAATACCATATTCAGATAACTTTTTACGCTTTTGTCCGTGTTGACCAGGTGCGAATGGACGTTTGTTCAATTCTTTGCCAGTTTCAGAAACTGAATAAGATAAACGACGACTTTGTTTCCATGTAGATCCAGTAAATCTTGACATATATTTTCCTCCTTAGTGTATTATTACGTACATAATGTTTGAGGAGTCCCATAATAACTTATTTTGATTATTTTGATGGTTTCGTGTTAAGCAGTTAACAGTACTAACAACCCTACAAATAATTGGAATAATCAAATCACAAATTACCATAAAACAACTGCTTTTTATTACATGCGCACAAAGTATTATAACTTATTGACTATAAAATGTCAACTAAAAGCTTTACCAGTTTTTCCAGGTCGTTTTTCAAGGTTTCATCGAACCGGTTCAGTTTCGGGCTGTCGATATCCAATACGCCAAAAAGCACGTCGTTCTTGATGATTGGTATCACGATTTCAGAATTAGATTCGCAATCACAAGGAATGTGCCCAGGGAAATCATGAACATTTCCCACAACGATAGTTTCCTTGTTTTTGGCGCTAGTACCGCAAACGCCCTTACCCATATCGATGAGCGTTACAGCGGCCTTTCCCTGGAATGGTCCTAGGTAAAGTCTTTCGCCGTCATAAAGATAAAATCCGACCCAGTTCAAATCGGTTATATTTTCCATGATAATGGCTGACATATTGGCAAGGTTGGTAACGACGTTCAATTTTTTATCAATGAATAACTCAGCGTGAGTAAACAGGAAATCATTGGTCATAATAAATCACTCCTTTTAGGTCAATATTATAAAATAACTTTCCGTAAAAGACAACATCTATGATAAAATAATTATGAATGGACGTGATATGAATGTACGAATATATAATGGTCAGATATGGGGATTTGATACTGAAGGGTAAGAATCAGCATATCTTTCGTCATAACATCAATAATCAGATAGCCCACAAAATGTATGGCTTGAACGTAGAGATAGAATTTCAGCATGATTTGGTTTTCATCAAATTGAATGATACCGACCCTTTGGATGTTATCGAAAGATTGAATTTTATTTCCGGTCTATCTTCTTACAGCAAGACAGTCAAATGCGCTTACGATTTGGATGAAATTGCGGAAAAATCAATTGCACTCTTAAAACATGAAGTACACGCAAAAACAACTTTTAAAGTTGAAACCAAGAGAGCTGATAAATCCATCAGTCTTAAGTCCTTTGAAATATCCAATTTGGTTTCAAAAAAAGTTTTGCGGACAGTTGACAATCTCGTGGTTGACGTCAAGAATCCCGAAACGACACTTAACATTGAGACACGCTTGGACGGTACCTATATCTATACGAAAAGAATCCCGGGAATGGGCGGTTTTCCGACTTCAACCGGAGGAAGAGCAATGCTGCTGGTAAGCGGTGGTATCGATTCGCCGGTCGCGGGATATTTAACGATGAACACCGGTCTTGAAATCGAATGTGTGCATTTTGAAAGTTCGCCCCTTACACCAGTGGAATCGGTTCAAAAAGTCATTGATCTGGTGACTGTGTTATCGCGCTACGCTCCTAGCTCCAAGATTAAATTGCACTTGGTTCCTTTCCGAGAAATTCACGAAATGATTTTACATGAGGTTCCGGAGAGTTACATCATAACCATCATGAGAAGAATGATGTATCGGTTAGCGGAAATCTTAGCAAAAAAGAACAGCTGTAAGGCAATCGTCACCGGAGATTCAATCGGGCAAGTAGCCTCACAAACCTTGGAAAGTTTGATTGCAGTTCAATCAGTCGTCAGTTCTTTGGTTATCAGGCCGCTATCGACAATGGACAAAAGCGATATCATAAAAATTGCCAAGAAGATAAAGACTTATCCGATTTCCAGTCGACCTTTTTCCGATTGTTGTACGGTTTATGTCCCTAAACACCCGGTAATCAAACCAACTAGTGAAAGAGCCGAAACTTTTGAAAAAGCTTTCGATTATCAAAAGTTCCTGAAAATTGCAATAAAGGAAACCATCACGGTAGAAATCAATGAAAGAAAGCCGCTGAACATTATCGACAAGGGGTTCAGTGTGGGTGAAATATTCAAAATTGAAAACAATTGAAACGGACAGATTGATTTTAAGAAAATTCGTCAATGGCGATTTGGCAGATTTATATGCTTATGGAAAACTGGATACGGTTGGTCCCAAAGCGGGGTGGATGCCACACCCAA
>JAQVFZ010000038.1 GCA_028697025.1 Candidatus Izemoplasmatales bacterium
ACTTCAATAATATCGCCTTTCTTGCCTTTCCCTTTAACGTCTTTGATAAGAATTAGTTTCATGCTTGTGTCCTCCTTGAAACTTTCATTGATTATTTTTTCAATACTTTCAGCAATTTCATCAGGCTCTCCGTCTTTAATTTGGGCAGCAGCATTATTCATGTGCCCGCCGCCACCAAATTTCTCCATGATGATTTGCACGTTGAAATTATTGATGGATCTAGCTGAGACAGCTACAGTGTCAGAACCGATTGCGCCGATGGCAAAAGCGGCGATAATATTGTCGATTTCCAATAGCTCGTCGGCTGTTTTTGCTAATTGGGTTCTGTCAGTGATATCTTGTCTTTCAAGTACAGTGATTGCAAAGTGATTATTGATGATTCGTGCACGGTTCACTAAATTCGACTTGGTTTTGATGTCGTCGAGCGATTCGCGCAAGATCAATTTGGCTTTAGCAGGGTCAGCTCCGTCGTCTCGTAATTTCGCAGCTGATTCGAAGGTTCTGGTTCCAGTGTGGACGGTAAAATTATTTGTATCAATCATCATGCCGGCAAGCATGATTGTCGCCTCGAATGGATCAATAACAACTTCTTCACGGAAAAAGTCCATCAGTTCAACAACCAATTCCACTGAAGAAGATGCATAAGGTTCGACATAATTCATCAGCATATCGGTGATGGCATTGTCAAGTCTACGGTGATGGTCGATGACGACGATATGTTTGGTTTTTTCGGTTAACTGCGGAACATTCGATTGCGATGGCGAATGGTGGTCTACCAAAACCAACAAAGAATCATGATTGATTAATTCGAGGGCGTCCTCAGGATCAATCAAATAATCCAGAAGCTTGATATATTCCTGATTAAGGATGTTGATCAATTTCGATGTCGTTTGATCGACATTATCAAAATCTAAAACTATTTTGGAATTTTTGTTTTTTGTCAAAGCCATTTCCAATAGACCTATAGCGGCTCCTAATGCGTCCAAATCTGTAAATTTGTGAGGCATGATAAAGATGCTTTGACGTTCACTAAAGAAATCTTCAAGTGCACGCGAATTGACTTTGGCAGCGATTTTAGACCTCTTTTCGACGGTATTGGTTTTACCGCCGAAAAACTTAATCGGTTGATTCTTTAAGTTTACTACCACTTGATCACCACCGCGGGCAATCGCCAATTTGAGAGCTTCTTCAGCAGCTTCGCCTAATTGTGGCGGTGACGCTTCATAAGCAGCTATTCCGATGGAAAGAGTAACTCTCACATCATTATCATTAGCAATTTTGCTGATGGTATTCAAGATAGAAAATTGATTTTTCATAATCTCGTCAAGTTTTTTTCTGTTCATCATGATGACTGATTTTTCCGGGCGAAGATTGATAAAGTAGATATCGTTGGTCGAACACCAAGTATTGAGTGCCGATAATAACAACCCTTGAATATTAGCTTTAATCTGAAAATCTAAATTTGATGTCGACTCATTGAAGTTATCCAAACTCATCACACCGATAACGTCGGAATAATCGTAATATCTTTGTCTTACTTGTTCCCTATCGGTCACTTCAAATAAATAAATGGCATTGTTTTTCGGATAATGCACGACATCATAAATCTTGTCGTAGACATTGGCTAAGAATTTTCCAACTCTTTTAGTAATATTTTCATATAAATCTCGATTGATGACTTTTAAAGTTCTATCAACCAAGGCGTTGGAAAAAATTTCTTTTGCATAACTGTTAGCATACACGATATTGTATTGGTCATCATAAAGCATGATTCCAACCGGCATCGAACTCAATGCAATCTCTTCGCTATTGAAACGACGTTTCTGGAGCGCATTGATTTCTCTGATTTTGTTCTCTAACTCGATAATTCTTTTAACTCTTGATTTAGTCAGGTAATGAGCAAAAACAAGCCAAACAACCAATGATAAAACAAGGATGTTGTAAAAAACAAAATATTCCCAATCCAACTCAAGGAAATAGGAAAAACGGCCTTCAGGGAATATGAACAACATTCCCAAGACAATCAAAACTATAAAGATTAAAATCCAAATCAGCACTTTAGTCGTTTTAGATTTTTTCATCCGGTACCTCTCATAAAGAAATTATAATAAGTAATTATACCATAAAGTCATTAAAAAATAAACTTGATAGAAAAGAAAATAAGGAAGATATTTCTTGGTTGTTTCAACAAACAAAAAACCTACAAAAGTAGGTTTTAAATTATCTTTTGATACTATTCTTTTACATATGGTAACAAAGCCATGAAGCGAGCTCTTTTAATAGCTGCAGCTAAATGCTTTTGATAGTATGCGCTGGTTCCAGTGACGCGTCTTGGTAGAATTTTGCCTCTATCGGAAACAAATTTTTTCAATAATTCGTAATCCTTAAAGTCGATGTATGTAACTTTGTTTTCAGTAAAATAGCATCTTTTTCTATTTCTACGGCCTCTAGCTTTAAATCCTGGTTTAGCCATAATAATTCCTCCTTTTTAGAATGGTAAGTCATCTTCAACGTTGTTGAAATTTCCTGTATTGATGTCGTCGTCTTCTTTTTTAGCTTCGTAAGCATCATCGGAAGTTGATGATTTCGTATCTAGAAATACGACAGAATCACAAACAACTTCAGTGATATATCTTCTAGCATTGATTTTTTCATCCATGTAATCCCTGGTCTGCAAGCGACCTTCTACGGCAACCATTGCGCCTTTACTGACATATTTAGCAACGCTCTCAGCTTGTTTTCTCCAAGCTGTGCAGTTGAAAAAATCAGCATTCTTGTCGTTGGTACCATTGGATTGGAACGGACGGTTAACCGCTAAAGAGAATGTGCATACAGGAATGTTATTCGGTGTGTATCTTAGTTCAGGGTCTCTGGTAAGACGTCCGATAAGTACAACTTTATTAAACATTAAATTTTCCTCCTAAGCTTCGTCTCTAGCTATAACAATATGACGAATGACATCTTCACGGATTTTCATAACACGGTCGATCTCTGCGATTGCTTCAGTAGGAGCAACTACGTTTAATACTACATAGTATCCCTTTGTGAAATCGGCAATCTCATAAGCAAGATCTCTAATGCCCCACTCATCTACTTTCACTTCTTGAGAACCTTGTCCTGTTAAAACGGCATTCATAGCTAAAATTAATTCTTTTCTAGCTGATTCTTCAAGATTAGGACGAATGATATACATGATTTCATATCTTTTCATATTTATACCTCCTTTTGGTCTATTGGCTGCCAATGTAGCAGCAAGTGAGATAAATCACAACGATGTATTATAACACACGTCTAGACATTTGTCTAGAAAAAATAACTGGTATTTCTTGATAAAAAATTTCTTATTAATCACCTTTTTTTCGGTAGGGAAGCAACATTGAAACCGTTTTGCGGTATTCGGCGTATCCCTCGCGATTAGCCAATTTTTTCTCCATCAAAGGAATGGATATGAACAAGAAAAGCATTATCATAGAAATAGGATATATGAGGTGAAAATCTATTACTTTTTTATCGGAGAAATACATGAGATAAATACCGCTCCAAAACATTAATTCCCCTAAATAATTGGGATGCCTGGAATATTTCCACAAGCCGCTGTCAATCACTTTTTTATCTTTATTGGGATTCATTCTAAAATCATACATTTGTTTATCGGCAATAAACTGTATTACCGCCGCTGAAAGTGAAATCAACAGACCAATCAAAAATATCAAGTTGAACGTATTGTTTTGAATCACGTCATGAGCGTTTATCAATTGCAGATAAACAACTAGTGTCGGTATCATGTGAATACCCATCAAATTAGTCAGAAAATAGATTTTGGGAGCTTGATCATGAAGTTTGGTATATCGCCAATCTTGGTGCTTGAAGCCATTCCAGTTTTTCCACCAATTATAGGTTAACCTAATTCCCCAAACAAGAATTGCCACGAGTAACAAAATCACATTCAGAGAAAAATTTTTGTAAATGAAAATCCATTCCAGGACGATAATTATGGGAATTACGCTCCAATAAGGATCGTATAATGATGCGTTCTTAACAATATTGCTGAAGACGAATACAACCAAAGTCATGCTGACAGTTGATATCAGCGTCACCAAAATCATGTTGTAATTCTGATTTAAGCCATAAAGCATAATCAACCCGCCAACCAAGGCAGCGAAGAAATATACAGCGAGGAAAACCCAAAGAGTCTGTTTCTTTGTCAAATTTAACAATTCCATAGTTGCTCTCCTTTGTTATTTTAAGTGCTAGGATTATATCACATCTAGGTGAGGATAGTAATATCAGTCGTTAAGATTATTTAAAATCTCCTGAAAAATGAATTGAACCGTCTCCAGTTGAACCATTTCTCGATTGCCGGAAAATGTCTTTTCATACAGAAAAGTCATATTCTTGATTTCTATAGCAATAAAAACTTCACCGGGGTTGTGTCCCAATGATGAATCCGGTCCGGCCACACCGGAAACAGCCGCCAAAACTTCTGCTTCAGATTTTAATTTCAGTCCATCGATCATTTCCGAGACAGTTGCCAAAGAATAAACTCCTTCTTTGCTCAACGTGCTGTCCTTCACTTTCAATATGTCCTTTTTGCTCTTTTCAGAGTAGGTTATAAATCCCAACTCAAAAATGCTGGAAGCATCTTTTTCTTTGGTCAGTGAACTCGAAAGCAAGCCGCCGGTCATTGATTCGGCGAAACTTATCTTTAGTTTTTTCGTGTGTAATTCATAGATCAAGATTTTTGCTAAAGCACTGATATTTTCCGTCAATAATTGCATCATATTATCGCCTCTAAATATTGAATCTAAAATGGAAGATGTCCCCGTCTCTAACCTTGTAATCTTTACCTTCCAACCTGAATTTGCCAAGTTCTTTGGCTTTTGTTTCCGAACCTGCCATAATCAGATCGTCATAGCTGATGGTTTCTGCTCTGATGAAGCCCTTTTCAAAATCGCTATGAATGATACCGGCGCATTCCGGGGCTTTCATGCCATCTTTATAAGTCCAAGCCCTAACCTCTTTTTCACCAGCGGTGAAGAAAGTTTTCAAACCCAAAACTTCATAACTGACGCTGACAAGTTCATCAAGACCAGACCTTTTTATTCCCAATTCTTCCATGAATATAATTCTGTCTTCTGGTGTCAATTCCTGTAACTCTTGCTCGATCTTTGCACTTATGACAACGACTTTAGCTCGATCTTTTTCCGCTTGAACCCTGACTTGATCAACATAGTGGTTGCCAGAATGATCATTGATCTCATTTTCCGAAATATTGCAAACGTAAAGAATCGGTTTTGCTGTCAGAAAAGAAAAATTCTTGATTATTTTTAACTCGTCATCCGACAAATCCATTGCCCTGATGGGAATTTCGTTTTTTAATGCTGATAAGATTCTTTCCAACAACTGATATTCCTCAACAGCTTCGTTGTCTAATTTCAAGTCAGCTCTCTTTTTAATCTTTGGCATTCTTTTTTCAATGACTTCCATATCTGCGAAAATCAATTCAATCATGATTGTTTCGATGTCACGCAAAGGATTTACGGTACCATCGACATGTACGACATTTGGATCGTCAAAACATCTTATGACTTGAACGATTGCATCGGTAGTTCGGATGTGAGACAAAAATTGATTACCTAGACCCTCGCCTTTAGACGCTCCCCGTACTAATCCAGCAATGTCACGAAACTCAAAAGTAGTATAAATGGTCTTTTTCGGATTATACATTTTTGTCAGTCTATCAACTCTTTCGTCTGGAACTTCCACCACACCAATGTTCGGTTCAATTGTTGCAAAAGGGTAGTTGGCAGCTAAAACTTTCGCATTTGTTATTGCATTAAAAAGGGTCGATTTGCCAACATTTGGCAAGCCGACAATACCTGCGGTTAATCCCATATAAACTCCTTTATTTAAGATTTAGGTTAAATAATCTGACGGTATTATTGTAAGTCGATTGTTCAACTTCTTCAACCGATATTTGCTTTATTTCAGCGATTTCCTTGATTATATACTTTAAATATTTAGATTCGTTTGTCTTACCCCTATGTGGCATTGGCGCTAGATAAGGAGCGTCGGTTTCCACTAAAAGTTTATTCAAATTAATCTTTTGTGCAACTTCTTTTGGTGTTTTTGCATTTTTAAATGTGACCGGTCCTGCTAGGGAAATGTAAAGGTTCAAATCGGTGAAATTCTTAACGTATTCCCATGAACCCGAATAGCAGTGCATAACCCCGCTCAGTTCTTTATCCTTGTATTGTTTGATGATTTCGTAAGTATCGTTTGTCGCATCACGCATATGTACTACGATTGGCAGGCGATAGGTATTCGCAAGATTGATTTGTTTTATGAACAATTCTTTCTGTTTGATTTCATAGGTTTTTTCCCAATAATAGTCCAAACCAATTTCTCCGATAGCAACTACTTTTTCATGCTTAAGATTTTGTTCCAACCAAATCAAATCTTCATCTTTGTAACGCTTCGCGGCACCGGGATGAATGCCGATGACAGCGTAGACTTCGTCGTACATCGCAGCAATATCCAAAGCCATTTCACTTGATTCTCGATCATAACCAACACAAATAAAGGCTTTGACACCTTCTTCCTTGGCTTTGATGATTATTTCTTCAACTCTTGGAAATAAATCTTCATCGTTAAGATGAACATGGGAATCTATTATCATATCATAACTCCTGAAATCTGTTATAGTGATAGGAAGAACTTGACAAGTTTTTCCGGAGTGAAACCAAAATACTCTTGGACTTCTTCGCCTTTACCGCTACGACCGAATTCGTCGATACCATAAACAGTATCGGCGAAACGGTGCCAAGACATTGAAGAACCCATTTCTATAGCAATGGTAATATTTTTGTTTGGCAGAATGCTATTTTGATATTCTTTGTCCTGTTTCAAGAACAATTCTTGGGATGGCATCGAAACAACTCGAATATTGCGGTTATAATTGTTTTTTAACATCTTCGCAGCGACTAGTGCCATCTCGACTTCAGATCCGGTAGCTAGAAATATGGCTTCAAAATTTTCTTCATTATTCACCACAAAGGCACCTTTGCAGAATTGTTGATAATCTAGTTTATAATTTGCTTTGATGTTTTGTCTGGTCAAGGCAATTATGTTCGGTGTTTTTTTGGCTGTCAAGGCATACTTGAAAGCATGTTTGACTTCATTGGCATTGCCAGGTCTCATGACATTGATATTTGGCATAGCTCTAAACATCGACAGTTGTTCAATCGGTTCATGAGTTGGTCCGTCTTCACCAACCGCCACAGAATCATGAGTAAAGATGAACAATGAAGGGATATCCATTAGTGCAGCTATTCTTATGGCTGGTTTCATATAATCGGAAAAAATGAAAAAACCGCCGCTGAAAGCTTTTAGATTATGCAGAACCATACCGTTGACGATTGCTGCCATAGCGTGTTCTCTGACGCCAAAGTTAATGTTTCTTCCCGTACGGTTATCCACATCAAAATCACCGCTAATACCTTTTACTTTAGTCGACGAGGTCAAGTCGGCACTGCCGCCAATCATGGCTTTGGAATAGGAAGAGAGTTTGCCAATCAGTTTGCCGATAGTAACCCTTGTCGCCTCATCAACCGAGTCTTCCTGTGGAATGATGGTTTCAAAGTCGATGTCAATTTCATTATTGACGATTGCCATTAGTTCTTTATGTTCCTCAGGAAATCTAGTTGCGTATTCATTCAATAATACTTGCCATCTTTCAAAAAGAATAGATCCTCTTCTGATAAAAGATGCTTTGAAATCGTCATAAACATCTTGAGAAACTTCAAATTCACGATTGGCAAACTGAAGTTTTTGTCTTAGTAGTTCAGTTTCTTCTTTACCGATAGGAGAGCCATGAGTCTTTGCTGTTCCAGCGTTTTTAGTACCTTCGCCGATAATGCTCTTGACTTCTATAAATGATGGTTTATCGCTTTGTTTTGCGATTTCTATAGCTTTGTTCAGAGATGCAGAATCATTAGGTTCTTTGACTAAATGATAATTCCAATTCATAGCTTCTACTTTATTCTTGATGTTTTCATCAGTAGCTAAACGAGTTGGTCCATCCAATTGGATATCATTGGAATCAAACAGTACAATCAATTTGTTAAGTCTCAATCTCCCGGCAATAGCCATTGCTTCCATGGTTACTCCTTCTTGTAAATCGCCATCTCCGCATAAGACATAGGTAAAGTGGTTGATTAATGATAAACTTTCTCGATTGAAACTGGCAGCCAGATAACTTTCTGCCAAAGCATTGCCGACAGCCATGGCGATACCTTGTCCTAAAGGACCTGTGGTTGAATCAACCCCAGGTGTATGGCCGTACTCGGGGTGACCAGGTGTAAGTGAGTTCAATTGACGGAATTCTTTCAAATCGTCGATTTTAATGTCATACCCAGCTAAGTGCAAGGTGGCATAGAGTAGGGCGCTGCCATGTCCGGCAGCTAGAAAAAAACGATCCCTGTTAAACCAATCCGGTGCTTTTGGATTCGCATTGAGATGTTTTGTGAATAGTTCATAAACCGTTCCTGCGGCACCCAAGACTATTCCAGGGTGTCCCGAATTAGCTTTGTTGATCATATCGAGACCAAGAAACTTTATTGTATTGATTGATTTTTCCATAATTTCACCTGCTTCATAATTTTTAAATTAACACTAACATTATATCATATCTGTCACTCGATAAAAAGACTAAAGCGCGTGATTGTCACTGGTTTAAATAAAAACAAAAAGCATCCAAAGGGATGCTTTTAAAAGTAATGTAAATTAACTATTCTAAGATAGTAACAACTGAACCAGCGCCTACTGTATGTCCACCTTCACGAATCGAGAACTTAGTTCCTTGTTCAAGAGCGATTGGGTGAATTAATTCAACTTCCATTTCAATGTTATCTCCAGGCATAACCATTTCAACACCCTTAGGTAATTGGATAACGCCTGTGATATCAGTTGTACGGAAATAGAATTGAGGACGATAGTTAGAGAAGAATGGAGTATGACGTCCGCCTTCTTCATGGCTTAATACGTATACTTGTGCAGTAAATTTTGTATGTGGAGTAACACTCTTTGGTTTAGCGATAACTTGTCCACGTTGAACTTGTTCTCTAGAAATACCACGTAGTAATAGTCCTACGTTGTCTCCTGCTTGAGCATAGTCCAATAACTTACGGAACATTTCAACGCCTGTAACAACAGCTTCTTTAGTTTCTCTGATACCGATGATTTCGATTTTGTCATTGACTTTGATTTGACCACGGTCAACTCTACCAGTAACAACAGTACCGCGACCGGTAATTGTGAACACGTCTTCAATTGGCATCATGAAAGGTTTGTCAACAGGTCTTTCAGGAAGAGGAATGTATTCGTCAACAGCAGCCATTAATTTCAAGATAACTTCTTCTTGTTCAGGGTCTCCGTTTAAAGCTTTTAAAGCAGAGCCAACGATGATTGGAGTTTCATCTCCTGGGAAGCCGTATTCGCTCAATAATTCACGAATTTCCATTTCTACCAATTCGATTAATTCAGCGTCGTCAACCATGTCAGCTTTGTTCAAGAAAACAACGATTTTTGGTACACCAACTTGGCGTGACAACAAAATGTGTTCTCTAGTTTGTGGCATAGCGCCATCAGCTGCAGATACAACTAGGATAGCTCCGTCCATTTGCGCAGCACCTGTAATCATATTCTTTACATAGTCGGCATGCCCTGGGCAGTCAACGTGTGCATAGTAACGGTTTTCTGTAGAGTATTCAATGTGAGAAGTATTGATAGTGATTCCTCTTGCCTTTTCTTCTGGAGCGGAGTCGATTGAAGCGTAATCTCTAACTTCAGAAAGGCCTTTTCTTGCTAG
>JAQVFZ010000039.1 GCA_028697025.1 Candidatus Izemoplasmatales bacterium
TGATCTTTCAGCACAATTTGATAAGCCATAAGATGCGTTTTCAACATTAATTCCCTTGATTGTTTCGCCGTTATTTAATTCCAAAACCGCTGAAACTCGGAAATGCGAATAAGGTACATAGGCGTTTTTGATATTTTCTTTTGCTAACTCATAAAGTTTTTTCATTTTGTTCTCCTAAATTTGGCTTTTTCTAATATATTTTCCTGGATGCTGAACATTTCTCTTTCATCAGCTTCATTCATGTGATCATAACCTAAACAATGAAGAAATCCGTGAACTGAAAGGAAGGCTAATTCCCGCTCAAAACTATGATTATAGGCAATCGCTTGTTCTTGACAACGATCCAAAGAGATGAACACATCACCAATTTCATCGGTAACCCCATCGTTTTCAAAACTCAGGACATCAGTTTCTTTATCAATGTTACGATAACTGTTGTTCATTTCTTTAATTTTTTCATCAGTAATCAAAACTATGTTAATCAAGGCTCTATTCTTTAGTTTCAGATAACGAAAAGCCGTCTTTAAAGCCTTATTGATGGTTTTTTTATATTTTTTATCTTTATTATCGTACTGATTATAATAATTAATCTTTAGCATTTTCAAACCTCTTGATTATTGTTTGAACCAATGGATGTCGTACAACATCCAACTCATCAAAATACATGATTTTAATGTCATCAACATTCTTTAAAATGTGTGACGCTCTAATAAGACCGGATTGTACTTGAGGAGGTAAATCACTTTGCGTAATATCTCCCGTGACAATCATCTTTGAGCCAAAACCAAGCCTGGTCAAAAACAACTTCATTTGATTAATTGTGGTGTTTTGCGCTTCATCCAAAATCACATAAGCATTTTCGAGGGTCCTTCCCCTCATATATGCCAAAGGCGCGATTTCGATAATCCCTTTTTCTATGTATTCGGTGCTAAGCTTAACTCCTAGAATCTCATACATGGCGTCATATAGCGGCCTTAGGTAAGGGTCGATTTTTTCTTTCAAATCTCCTGGCAAGAACCCTAGTTTTTCACCAGCTTCTACTGCTGGTCTCGTGAGTATGATTTTCTTGATCTGATTGTCCTTTAATTT
Source organism: Candidatus Izemoplasmatales bacterium (assembly GCA_028697025.1). Classification (GTDB taxonomy): domain Bacteria; phylum Bacillota_I; class Bacilli_A; order Izemoplasmatales; family Hujiaoplasmataceae; genus UBA2289. The sequence goes on from JAQVFZ010000039.1 coordinate 1,090, forward strand.
CTTTAAAGCTGATAAAACAGCCAGATAAGTCTTACCGGTACCGGCAGGACCGATTCCAAAAATTATCGCATTGTTTTCAATTGCTTCCAAATACTTTTTTTGGTTTATCGTTTTGGGAAAAACCGGTTTACCGTTATAAGTCTTGATTATTTCTTTGCGACTCAAGAAAAGACTGATAATCTCTTGATTATCAATTTTATCGATTGTATGAAAAAGATAAATTATGTCTCTTTCGTTATAGACAATGTTATTTCTAATCAAGGTAATAAGAACATGAAAGATTTTTTTCAACTTTTGGATGATTTCTTCATCGTCACTATCAATTAAAATTTGTTCGTTGTTGGAATAGAGATTAGTCTTTAGCAATTTTCCTAATAACTTCAGATTTTTATCGTTTACACCCAACAAGTCAACCATTTCACCTAAATTGTTAATTTCTGGTTCGAACTTTACTATATTAGTCACTTACGATTTTTCTCTCCCATCTAAAAATCATATAATATTATGGTCTTTCAAAATTTTTAAGTACCCGATAGCCATTGCAGATTGCCATTCTCTCTTAGCAATCACTCGCTCCTCTGGATATTCACTCCATTGCCAAGTTATCTCCCAAATCCCGTCTAAATTTCTCGAATCAAGAATCATCATGGCTTCTTTTTTCGCCAAATCGCTGTATTTATCATAGGCAAAAGTATTGGGTACGTCAAAGAACTGCAGTGGTCTGACACAATAGGTAGTAAACCAAAGATCAGAATTCTTTTCAATGTTAGCTTCGATTCTTTCTACCATTTTCTTTAAGAACTCGTCCGAGTTCTTAAATGATTTTAGATCCTGGACATAATTGATCATATCCAAATAAGCGCGTATTTCATGCATTTCATCACTCGGTTTGGCATTGAAATCATCGATAGCTCTTTGAATCAATTCTCGAGAGAACTTTCTATAATCTTTGCTTTTCCCTGCGTATTTATAGATGAATCCAGCAATCGCGATTGTCGGGTTATAGCCCCATACATCAGCTCCTTCTTGATAACTCCACCATTGTGCGTGAGGATAATCGTTATTCGAAGGAATCGTTGAAAGAAACATTCCGTCTTTTTTCGGAGCTTTATTGATTAAATAATCCAATAGTTTGATGACAATCTCGTTATTGACGTCCAATTTTAGTTCGTCGATTACAGTGAAAGCATTCCAACATTGCAAAGCGGTCGAATTAGGATTTTTAAAATCAGGCTCAAGTCCGTGAGCAAAACCGCCATCAGAATTTTGATAACTTGATAGGGTTCTTTCCAGTAACTCACGATTTTTTCCTAAAAACAAAAACTCATATCTGGCCACATCGATAGGTCTACCATGACGATAAAGCCAATCAATTGTCTTTTTAAGGTCTTTATTCATATTAACTCCCGAGATTTTTAGTTAAAATTTAGATAAATTCATTATATCACAAGTTCGAAAAAAAGTATGGAAATGAAAAAATAATGACAATTCCTGTGATGAGAATTGTCAAAATTTATCATTAATTATTTTTTACGAGTTTTACTAGCGCGAAGTTTCATTTTTTTTGTAACGCTTGGTTTTTCGTAATACTCTTTTTTACGGGCTTGAGCAAGATTTCCCGAACGAGAAACATCACGTTTAAAACGTCTAAGTGCGTCCTCAATTGTCTCGTTTTCTCTGACGACAGTTTTTGCCATTGCTTTCACCCCTTTTCTTACCATTAAGTATTATACTAAATTATCGCGTAAATGTAAACTTATTTTTTTCCAAATTATATTTAAATAAAGCTCTATCTATGGTAAAATTGTTTATGAAATGAAAAATTGCTGTTTTTTTATTTTATAAAGAAGGGAGAAAATCAAAATGGACCATTTTTCTAGATTTTTGGCAATAGATACCACTGGTATAATCATTTTAGTAGTTGTTGGTTTATTGCTATTATCTCTTCTCGGAATCATCATAACTCGCAGAAAATATAAAATGAGATATAAACGATTCTATCGTAAGTTAGATAAAACAATTAACAAAAAATACAACGGCAACATGCTGATAGAAGATTTAATCAATAAGTACACTACCGACAGCACAAATACTTTCAAATCCTTAAAGAGGAAAGGCAAAAATCTTACCACGAAGTATTTGGAATATTACATCAAGAATCTACCGGAATTGGTACTGATCAGAAGTTTTACCACTCCCGACAAAAATCGTAGCGAACTTGCCATCATGATTATGGACGAAAACGAAAGATTACTCTATAGTTGGGATAAGTCCAAAAAACTCAAAGGCTTGATCAAAGCCATAAACAAATACCAAATGCTGACACCGATAATCGCTTTTCTTTATGAACTTCCTCTCAATATCAATGAAGGAAAACCATATCGCCTGATTAATCATGACAATGACAATATATTGACATATGATATCGTCAAAAATACGAAAAAACTAGATAAGCAAGCAAGAAACAAAAAAGTCAAAAAAATAAAAACAAAAAAAAGCAAAAAACAAAAGTAGGCTGGTTGTTTAAACCATAATGCCTACTTTTTTATATCAATGAACCCAGATTATAAGGTTTGTCGGGTGCGATTACTTTAACTTCTACTTCTCTTCCCAAAAGGATTTTATCTCCCTTGAACTTCAAAGCGATATAATCGCGGGAATGGCCAACCAAGAAACCTTCTTTTTCTTGTTCGGCGATTACTTTCACAGTTTTACCAATGCTTTTTTCGATGTATTCCGCCATTAAAAAGTCACTGAGTTCCAGCAATTTACGGACTCGGTCCTTTTTAGTCTCTGGATCAACCTGTTCAGGCATTTTATCCGCCACGGTACCGCTGCGGCGCGAATATGGGAAAACATGAAGTTCTTGAAAACCAGCAGTTTTGATAAAATCATAAGCTTCGTCGAAATCCGCTTCGGTTTCGGAAGGGAATCCGACAATGACGTCGGTAGTGAAAGCGACATCAGAAATTTTTTCTCGGATTTTATTTAATTTATCCAGGAATTCTTCTTTGCGGTATTTACGATTCATAAGTTTTAAAATGCGATTGCTGCCGCTTTGTAAAGGTATATGAAGATGATGAACAATTTTTTTGCTCTTGGTAATGACTTCCAAGATTTCTTCGTCAAGTTCTGAGATTTCGATTGAAGAGATTCTTATTCTTTCCAAACCTCTTACTTTTTCCAAATCGCGCAAGAGGTCAGCAAAACTGTAGTCCTCTAAGTCCGCGCCATATCCTCCAGTATGAATTCCCGTCAAAACGACTTCAATGTGCCCGTGTTTTACAAGTTGATCAACCTCTTCCAGAATTAAATCCTTGGCTTTTGACCTGATTCTTCCTCTGGTATAGGGAATGATGCAGTAAGTGCAGAAATTATTGCAGCCGTCCTGTATTTTCAAGAAAGCCCGTTTTTGTGTATGAAAATCATTGATGGTCAAGGCGTCATACTCTTCGTCTTTTTCTAAAGCGCTGACTAGGTTGCGAGGAACTTCGTCTTCCAGATAATTTTCGAGATAATCAACCAGATTTTCCCGATTCTTCGTACCAATCACGATTTTTACGCCGTCAATTTCCATCATTTCCGCGGCTTTCAATTGCGACAAGCAACCCATGACGATGACAATCGCCTTTGGATTGTGATGATATGGTCTTCTGGTTATTTGTTTTGATTTCTTTTCACCGGTGTTGGTAACCATGCAGGAATTGATAACATAAACATCGCTCATGCCATCGAAGTCAACGACTTCGTAGCCTTTGGCAAGAAATTTCTCCATCACGGCTTCTGTTTCATAAGAATTTACTTTGCATCCTAGAGTGTAAAAAGCTACTTTCATAATTGGTCCTCCAGCAAGAAACGAACCAAAGAAACAACATAGATAGCGGCCGTTTCGCTCCTCAAGATGGTTTTTCCCAAGGAAACGCTTTTAAAGCCGTTTTCCAAGAGATAAGAGATTTCATTTTGGCTGAAATCACCTTCTGGTCCAATTAAAATCAAAATATTATGATTTTTTTTCAAACCAATGAGTTCATCCTTGATATTCAAACTATTTTCCCTGGCATAACAGAATAATTTGTAATCATATTTGTCTAGTTCCAAGGATTTCAAGTTGGTAAAATCGGAAATTATCGGCAAAACCGACCTTTCCGATTGTTCACTGGCTTCCTTGACTATCGTCATGAATCTTTCATGCTTTTTCTCAAAATCATTGATTTTTATAATTGATCGATCGGTATTGAGGGGAATAATCTTCCTTACGCCCAGTTCTGTGGTTTTCTCCAATACCAATTCAAAACGATCCTTTTTAATCAAACTGACTCCCAGGTCCAAAGGTAAAGACTGATAGTCGTTGACAAGTCTTTCGACAATCCTTAAAAATACGCGGTTTTTGTCAATTTTCTCGATTTCCGTTTCAAAGGCATGGCCTTCATATGTGTTTACGATTATCTTATCAGCAACCTTGAATCGCATCACGTCTTTGATGTGATGCACGTCAGAGTTATCGATAATTACGGTTTGCCCGTTTATTTGCTTTTGATCAATAAAATATCTTTGCATATTATCACCATAAATATCATATCACAATCTCCTTAAAAATATAGAAAAAACAACCGAAAAGTCGGTTGTTGATTCTATAGATCAGTTTTTATAACTTCGTAAGCCCTAGCGTTTTTACCATCTCTGAGGGTAACGATTGTCGTATCGGTGTATTTGGACAATACTTCCATTTTTTGTGGCGGCGTTGCCAATAGAATTTGCACCGGCAACTGACGGATGAATTTCATCATCGCTTTGATTCTTGAGGTATCCATCTTATCAAACACTTCATCAAACAATATCAAGCCTATCGAATCGCTGTTTACGCCTTTGGCGGCTTGTTCGAAGACTCTGACGAAGGAAGCCAAGGTGGCTACATAGAACGGAACTTGGGTTTCTCCCCCACTCTTTTCCTTAAAGACTTTGGAGTAAAGATATCTTTCGCCCTGAACATTCGATATGGCTATATCATAGTCCATATAGGTGCGATAATCGGTGAACTTGTTGACGGTACCTTGTGAGTTAATATCTTCGGAAGCTAAATTAATGAATAACTCTTCAAGTTGACGTTGATACTTCCTTTCAAAATCGTAATTGAAGATTTCTTCACCGGTTTTCATCGATTCATCGCTTAAAACCATATCGTAGTATTCGCCGTATTCTTTTGATTTCGGGAAGATAAACTCATAGGTGTCTTCACCGAAGTGAATGGTCTTCAGGGTCTCATTGATCTTGGAGATCTCTTCTTGAGCCGAGACGATATAGTTTCTGAGTTTGGCAATGAAATCTTCTTTAAACAATTTTTCTGCGGTTTCTCGGGCTTCTCTGACCCTGGATTCATATTTTACCAATTCGGATTTAACCAGTTTATTCAGTTCATCCAGATATTCTTGCATATACTCAAAGCCATATTTGTAGCTGAGATTGTATTTGGATGTATAACGAATTTGTTGATTCTTCAGCGAATCTTCCAAGTTGATGATGTTGTTAAGTTCTGATTGAATCTTCGCTTGATACTCTTCGAAAATATTGGTTATATTGGTCGTTTTTTTCAGTTCCAGTTCAAAGAGATTATTCGCTTCTTTTTTGACGACTAAATTATCGTTCTTATCCAATTCCGTTTGAATTTGCTTGATTTGATTTTCAATTTCCAACAGTTCTTCATGACACTTGAGTTCGTCACTTTCAAATTTTCCTTGCTTTTGATCTGCTTTTTGACGGTTCAGATTATAGTTTCTCATTTCTTCTTTGACTTCTTCATATTCATTTCTGAGTTCTGTCAAGTTTTCCTGTGGCATGTTCTTCTTTTTCAAAGCAAGACTTTTTCGTCTTTCTTTCAAACTGTCCAGTGAGTAATATGTCTTGAGCATATTTATGAATTGTTCCAGATTTAAAGCTTGTAATGCGCTGTTTTCATCGGTAATAGCCGTAATCTTATCGGAAATTTGTTGATGCTGATCTTTCAGTTCTTTGGCTTTCTGACGCCAATTGTCCAGTTGTTGGGATTTTGCTTTTTTGCCTATAAATGGCTTTTCGGTTTTATTGAATAATGACCTTACCGTATAAGAACGATAAACCATACCGGATTTGGTTATCGCTTGTGGATATTTTTCCAAATCTTGGACATCATCGACCATAATTAAGTTCCCACAAATCATGTTGATATAATGTTCGGCATCGATATTTTCCGAAGTGATGATTGAAGCTAACGAATTTTCACGGAAATTGGTGAAGTGTTGAATCTTTTTGGTATTGACCAAGCCGATGCCATAAATATCCAGCGTATCTTTAACTTGATTGTAGACATTCAACGCTTCGTCAAAATATCGTGGTTCGACTATCAAATTGAAACGTTGCTGAGCTAGATAGTCTTCAATTGTGTCAGCCCACTCATGATCGGTAATTTCCAATAGTTCACACAAAATATGAACCTTTATTTCTTTACCATAACGCCTCAACACGCCTTCTTCAATCTTTGCCTGCAGTTTCTTAATCATCGGGTTGTAGCGAAGTTGGTTGTTGTCCAAATCCTTCAAGGTCAAATAAACTTCATTGATTTCTTTGACTATGTCGTCTTTTTGTTGTTGCAGGCGGCCTAAAGTTATCTTGTTGGCGTCTTCGATTTCATTTAGATTCTTATTGATGGTTATCAATTTAAGTTTTTGATCTTCATAATTGGCATCATCAATTTTATCAAGCTCAATTTTACTGAGTTCAATGTAGAGTTTATTATCATACTCGTTCTTCAGTTCATTGATTATTTGTTTCATCTTTTTGACTTTTGTCGTTGCATAATTCCTGAGTTCTACTTGTTGATCGATTTTTTTGCTTAGTTCTGCAATTTCTTTATCATAGATTTCACCCGCTTTAAAACTTTCGTTGTTTTTCAGCATTGAGTAGATTTCGCGGGAACGTTCATCTAGTAGATCTAGTTGAGCGCTGATTTCGTTAATGAGGATTTGATTTTGTTCTTTGGATATGGTGATTTTTTCAAGTTTTTTATTGGTTTGATCAATTTTGTTCTTAAAGGATTCGACTTCAAGCAATTTGAGGAAATACTCATAAAATTTCTTTTGATCCTGATTGTTTTTAATTTCTTCGTATATATGTTTGATTTGATCCAAATCGGCAACTTTTTCCTTGATAATCTTTAGTGTCGCTTCCAGATCACGGTACGAATGGATAGATTCCTTGATGGATTCAACGTCCAATTCCTTTTCTTCCAGCAAGTATCGATATATGAAATCCTTGACGTCAGGAATTGGCTTGAAAGCTAAAGCTTTTGGCAATAAGGAAAAATAATTTTCATTGACCGAACCAAATAGAGATCTGAAAGCCAACTTGGCTTCTCTTCTCGTCAAATAGACTTTTTTTGCCTTTTTGGTTTTCTTGAAATTGACTGTCGTGAGAATCTTTCCTTCATCATCGATGAAAAGTGATTCCTCAATTTGATCGTCTAGTTCATAAAATATTACTTTAGGAGCGATTACTTCACCAAAAACATCGATAACCGTACCTATGGTAAAATACTTTTCTTTCTTTTCATCATAAAATTCCAGAGCGATATGACCGGTTGTGTCTTGATCACGAAGATATTCTTGATTGTCTGTGCCAAGCTTACATTTTACATAACTTCGCAAATCTCTTTTACTTTTTTCATTGGCTGCGATGTTGAAGATTTGATCTCCGGCTGTCAGAACAAAAGCGATGGCGTCGACTATGGTCGATTTGCCAGTTGCATTTTGACCGGTGATAAGTGTGTGGTTTTTGACATGCAAGGTCTCGTTGGCAAAATAATGCCAATTGATCAATCTAACTTTAGTTAGTTTCTTCATTTTCTTCACCTTCTGACTTGTCTTCGATATTGGCAATCAAATTATACACATCATTGATGGCTTGAGTGTTGATTGCCAAAAGAATGGTCGGATAAACAATGATTTTGGTGTTCGCTTTGGTGATGTCGCCCAATGGTTCAATCAAATTCAAGCGGCGATAAGTCCTCAATATTTTTACCAAGTCGGTTTTATTGATTTTTTTCTTTAATTCCAAAGAATCGTAATATTGATGAATTTCATCGACTCTGATGACGATATTGTCATTGATTGAGGTCTTGACTAAATGTTGATGATAAAGAATTCTTAGGATTAGAAGTACCAAGGTTTCATCTTTCTTTAGTTTCACAAGATTATTGCCTTCGCGATGAACGAGTTGTATGGCTCCGAGCTCACGATCAAGAACTATTTCGAAGTCCATTATGTCGAAATATTCATCAAAATAATTTTTAAAGCTTAAGAGAAAATAATACATCTCCTTATTGTCTTCCTTGTCTCTGGATAAGAAACTGTTTTGCAGCAATTTCAAACATGTCTTGGAAAAAAGTTCTTTTTGCGTCATGTTAAGTTCTGCATATTTTTCTAGAATCATTTTTAATACCCCCTTATTATTTCAAAATCATCAAGATCGAAGCGTTTGTTATTAATTTTTTCATAGAGTGGATTAACCGTATAATCCAATTCTTCTCCAGCATATACTAGGATGTAAAGCAATCTGATAATTGCTTCATCGCTCATGTCGTCTCGAAGAATCTGTGATGCCTTGATTAAACGATTGTTACGGAAATAAGCTTTTAAGTATTTGGCAATTACGTCTT
>JAQVFZ010000040.1 GCA_028697025.1 Candidatus Izemoplasmatales bacterium
AAGGCATTAGGTTCGGAAAGAATGATGTCACCGAGTGAAGCGAAACTTGCCGTGACACCTCCGGTCGTCGGGTCGGTTAGGACACTGACATAGAGATATCCCAAGTTGCTATGTTTGGCGACTGCCTCCGAAGTTTTCGCCATTTGCATCAGCGAAAAAATTCCTTCTTGCATCCGTGCTCCACCGGAAGCGGTAAAGATGATAACCGGTAGTTTTTTATAGATGGCGTATTCAAATGTTTTGGTCACTTTTTCTCCGACAACACTGCCCATGCTACCCATCATGAAGTGGCTGTCCATCACGCCGATAATGCAAGGTTCACCATAAATTTGACCGAAACCATAGATATAAGCTTCATCCAAGGAGGTTTCTTTTTTGTATTTATTGATTTTTGACTCATAATCTTCTATGTAGAGAGGATTAAGGGTGATATATCCCACTCCTTTTTCCACGAAAGAATCCTCATCCAAAATGTATTTGATTCGATCGATTGCTCGCATTCTAAAATGATATCCACAGTTTTTGCAGATATAATCATTTTCAATATTCAATTTCATGTTGGTCAATTTTCCGCATTGAGGGCATTTGTCATATAGGCCTTCAGGAATATCGAGGTCCATATTTTGAGAAATTTTGCTTTCTTCATTGATTAAGCGGATATTATGTTTAAGCTTTTTACGCTTATTTATTGTTTCACCAATTTTATTCATTGTCATCATACTCCAGTAGTCTTTCTAGTTTTGAATTGATGAATGATGTGTCAAAATTGCCTTTGATATAATCAGGATTATTGATAATCATATAAAGGAAATTTTGATTGGTGTCAAGACCTTGGATAACCAGTTCTTCCAGCGCTGCACGCATTTTTTTTACTGCTTCCTCACGATTTTCGCCATAAACAATCAATTTGCCAATCATGGAATCATAAAATGGTTGAATTTCACAATCAGGGAAAATCAATGAGTCAAAGCGAATTCCGTTGCCTGACGGTATGTGCATCAGTTTGATTTTTCCCGGACTTGGGCGAAATTGGTGTTTTGGGTTTTCGGCATTGATTCTGCACTCGATGCTATAACCGTTGATAACCACTTCATCCTGGTTGAATGAGATTTTTTCTCCTGATGCAATCTTTATTTGTTCTTTGACGATATCTTTTCCGGTAATCATTTCGGTAACGGGATGTTCAACTTGAATTCTGGTATTCATTTCGATAAAATAGAAATCTTCACCCGAAACCAAGAATTCGATTGTTCCGGCATTTTCATAATTAATGGCACGACAAGCTTTCAAGGATGCTTCAACCATCCGTTCTTTAAGGTCGTGATTGATAATTCCCGGAGCTTCTTCGATTATTTTTTGGTTTCTTCTTTGGATTGAACAGTCTCGTTGGTGCAGATGCAAAATATTGCCGTACTTGTCGCAAAGAACCTGAAACTCGATATGTCTAGGGTTGGAAACATACTTTTCCAAATACAAAGTTCCATCTCCGAAAGCGTTGATTGCTTCATGTTTGGCGGTATTAATGGCATTTTTCAAGGTTTCTTCGTCATTGGCGATTCTCATACCTCTGCCGCCGCCACCGGCACTGGCCTTAACCAAAACGGGATAGCCGATTTTTTTCGCCAATTTTATTGCATCTTCGATGTTTTCGATTTCGCCTTCGCTTCCCGGAACTACTGGAACATTGATTTCTTTCATCTTGTTTCTGGCCCAGGATTTATTTCCCATAGCCTTGATGTGCTCGCTCTTCGGTCCGATGAAAGTAATTCCGCAGTCTTCACACAGCTGAGCGAAATCTGCGTTTTCACTCAAAAAACCAAAACCGGGGTGAATGGCTTCGGCACCAGTGTTGATGGCTGCGGAAATTATATTTTCCATATTCAAATATGAATCTTTACTCTTGGGCCCACCGATACAGACAGCTTCATCAGCCAATTGAACATGTAAGCTATCTTTATCGGCGGTAGAATAAACAGCCACGGTTTCTATTCCCATATACATGCAGGTTCTGATGATTCTAACCGCTATCTCGCCGCGGTTGGCGATTAATATTTTATGAAACATTGTATTTATTCTTCGATTTCCATAATCTTTTGACCAAACTCAACGGTTTGACCATCTAAAACGTTAATCTTCTTGATTACACCAGAAACTGGGGATTTGATTTCATTCATCACCTTCATCGCTTCAACAATGAATAAAACTTCTCCTTTTTCAACTCTTTGGTTTAGTCTCACAAATGGTGCCTGATCGGGAGATGATGCTTCATAATACGTGCCGACCAGTGGAGATTCGAGAATATAATGATTATCTTTAACTTCATGAACCAGCGATTGGTTCGTTGTTACAATAGGTTTGAGAACTTCAAAATCTTGATTTGTATTCTTTTCTAATTTTACGTTAAAATCCTTTTCAGTAATTTCTAGTTTAGATAATGACGAATTTTCAAACTCCTTGATTATTCGTCTTAACATGCGTATATCCATAATCTAACTCCTTTATGAAGTGTCTTAAAAGCTTTATGTAAATTAAAGATTCTTTTTGTCGACGATAAATTGCCAAATTTCTCCTACAGTTTTAAATTTTTGCGCCTCTTCGTCGCTAACTTCCACTTCAAACACATCTTCTATCGACATCACCAGCTCAGCGGCATCCAAGGAATCAGCTCCCAAATCAGCTATCAAATCAGCTTCGAGCGTTATCTTCTCTTTTTCTATTCCCAATGAATCCGATATTAAGTTTTGCAAATGTTCAAATTTCATAAAATTAATCCTCCATATTTTAAAATCTCCATAATTTTATCACTTGTTTGTGTTCTTGTCAAATTGTTTTGAATATCAAAATATTTGAATATTAAAATATTTTATGGCATTTGTTTTCTTTTAAACGTTGATTAACCAGAAAAACCCATATTACAAGTAAACATCAGTTTATGATTGAAACTTTAACTTTCAATAAAATCAAAAAAGCACAATCAGGTTAAACCCAATTGTGCTTATTTGCCTGTTATTTATGATAAGCGCTAAAAATTAATCATTATATAGATTGGTGAAGTCGAGGATATTAGAGTTAACAATTAATTCTTTACATTCATTTTTGATTAAAATGTTCCCATTTAAAAATATTTTTAAAATTAGGTATTTTTTATTGTCGAGAATGATTTCTTTATTTATGATCAATGACCTTTGCAAATAGATTTCATATGCTTGTTCTAGATTTTCTAGGCTGTTATAGATAAAAATGAACTCTTTAAGAATATCCTCAAGCGAATAATCCCCTTTTCGTTGCAATTTAAGTGAAGTTGCTTTTTTGTTCAAACTTTTGAAATCTTCTTGATTTACGTTTATGCCGACGCCGATAATCACTGAATCAATCTGTTCAGTTCCTGTTGTTTCAATAAGAATACCGGCTATTTTCTTGCCATTAACGAGAATGTCGTTGGGATATTTTATTATTGGTTCAAGTCCATATTTTTCGATTAGTTTTGTGATGGCGACGGAAATTAGAATTGTTTCCATAAAGATGGCATTTCGTTCCAGGCGATTTTTTTTCAAAATCGAGAAATAGAGATTGCCTCTTTGACTAAGCCAGATGTTATTTCTTCTCCCTCTACCTTTTTCTTGGGTCAAGGCATAACATATAGTGCCGTCTTCTAGGACGTCAATTTGTCGTTTAAGATAGTCGTTCGTGCTATCAATTGTGTCAAAACCGATAATGTTTCTGCCAATCATCATATTCCTCGCTTACACAACAAATTATATCATAAAAAGAAAAAACCCAGAACTCATCGTTCCAGGTTTTATCGTTGTCTTATACCAATTCAATAATAGCCATCGGGCATGCGTCACCTTGACGTGGTCCGATTTTGTAAATACGTGTATATCCACCATTGCGATCTTGATATTTTGGTCCAAGTTCTTTAAAGAGTTTGACTAAAGCGTATTGATCGTCAATTTTAAGTTCTCTGACGGTTCTTTCGGCAATTCTAGCTGAATTTAAGTCACCCTTCTTAGCAAAGGTAATCAACTTTTCTACTGTTCTTCTAATTTCTTTAGCTTTAACAACAGAAGTTTCAATCTTACCATGCATAATCAGTTGTGTAGCCAAATCACGAATAAGTGCCTTACGATTAGCGCTATTACGATTAAGTTTTGTATATCCTCTCATGATTTCCTCCTATCGATTAGTGTTTAGCTAAGCTTAAATTCATCTCTTCAAGCTTTTGCTTAACTTCTTTCAATGATTTTTTACCTAGGTTTCTAACTCGCATCATGTCTTCTTCGCTCTTTTCGATGAGTTCGCCAAGAGTGTTGATGCCAGCTCTCTTCAAGCAGTTGTAAGAACGAACGGAGAGGTCTAGATCTTCAATCGGTTTTTCCAGGTTTCTATTGGTTTCTTCAGTCTTTCTTTCAACCATGTAATCGTCATCCACTTTAGCTTGGGAAAGATCGATGATTGTCTGTAAGTGGTCCATCAGCATTTTTGCTGCGGTACCAATAGCGTCTTTTGGATTGATTGAACGGTTAGTCCATACTTCCATAATCAATTTGTCGTAATCGCCCGAGTCTTCGACTCTAGTTTTTTCGACTGTATAGTTCGCTCTAGTAATCGGTGTATAGATACTATCAATTGCGATATCGTTGACATCGTCGGTATAAGCCGCATTAAGTTTGGCCGAGACATAGCCATTGCCACGTCTAGCCTTCATATGCATTCTTAAAACGCCTTTGTTGATATGGCAGATGTAGTGGTTTGGATTCATGATTTCCACTTCTTCATCGCAAACGATGTCGGAAGCGAAAACATCTCCAGGACCTTCTACTGATAATTCCAAACGTTTTTCAACATCGGAATCTTCATTGTCAATTGATAATATAACACCTTTAAGATTGAGAATAATCGTAGTTACGTCTTCAACGACACCTTCAATCGGTGTGAATTCATGAACTACGTTTTCAATGTTGACGTTAACGATTGCTGCACCAGGTAATGAAGACAATAAAACTCGTCTCAAAGAATTACCTATTGTGATACCGTATCCTCTTTCAAGAGGCGAAATAACGAATTTACCATAATTGTCTTCGATTTCTACAGTTTCTGTCTTTGGTTTTTCGAATTTCAAGTCCTTCATAAATTACCTCCTACCCGCGTGGTCGTTTTGGTGGACGACATCCGTTGTGCGGAACTGGTGTAACATCTTTGATTGCTGTGATTTCCAAACCTGCAACTTGCAAGCTTCTGATAGCGGCTTCTCTACCTGGTCCTGGTCCCTTAACTTCAACTTCGACTTTTAAAACACCATTGTCCATAGCGGCTTTAGCTGCTGCTTCCGATGCCAAACCAGCTGCGAAAGGAGTTGATTTACGGCTACCCTTATAACCAATAGCTCCTGAAGAACTCCAAGATATAGCATTACCTTTTGGATCGGTAATTGTGATAATTGTATTGTTGAAAGTCGAATGAATATGGGCGATCCCAGTCGGAATATTCTTTTTCACACGACGTTTAGTTTTAATATTACGTGCCATTTAATTCATATCTCCCTTCTTATTTCTTCTTGTTAGCTACTGTTTTTCTAGGACCCTTACGAGTTCTAGCGTTGTTGCGTGTATTTTGACCGCGTACTGGTAAACCTTTACGATGTCTCAAGCCACGGTAGCTACCGATTTCTTGCAGACGTTTGATGTTCATAGCGACATCACGTCTCAAGTCACCTTCAACTGTATATTTTTGTACTTCTTGACGAATTTTTACTACTTCTTCATCTGTTAAATCTTTAACGCGTTTATCTTCAGAGATACCGCAAGCAGCCAAGATTTCTTCAGCTCTTGTCTTGCCGATACCGTATACGTATGTTAAAGCGATAACAACTCTTTTTTCTCTAGGAATGTCTACTCCTGCGATACGTGCCATTGTTCCCTCCTATTAACCTTGTCTTTGTTTATGTTTCGGATTTTCGCAAATGACAAGCACATTGCCATTGCGTTTGATTATTTTACATTTATCACAGATTTTTTTTACAGATGGTCTTACTTTCATACCATTACCTCCTTAAAATCTTTCCTCTAATATTTTTTATTTCATTCGATATGTGATGCGACCACGTGTTAAGTCATAGGTTGAAAGTTCAACCTTTACTTTATCACCTGGTAAAATGCGTATGTAATTCATACGGATTTTACCAGAAACGTGTCCGATTATGCGGTGTCCGATTTCTAGCTCAATTATAAATTGCGCATTGGGCAAAACTTCTACTACCGTTCCGTTCATTTCTATAACGTCATCTTTTTTTGCCAAATAAATCACTCCCCTTTTTTAGTCAAGATTTCGTAACCTTCTTCAGTAATCAAAATCGAATGCTCGAAATGAGCCGATAGTGACCTGTCTTTGGTTATCGTCGTCCAACCGTCAGATAATACTCTGACTTCCTTACTGCCTAAATTGATCATCGGCTCAATCGCTAAAGTCATTCCTGGCTTTAAAACAATGCCTCTGTTAGGCAAACCATAATTGGGAATTTGCGGATCTTCATGCAGGGCTCTGCCCAAGCCGTGACCGACAAATTCTCTCACTACGCTGAATCCCAAGGATTCGGCGTGCACTTGTATTGCATGGGATATGTCGGACAGTCGATTATTGGGTTTGGCAAATTCCAAACCTTTGAACAGACTTTCTTCCGTTCCCTTCAGCAAGCGCTTTGCATCTTCGGATATTTCCCCGCATGCATATGTCCACGCGCTATCGCCATGATAACCCTTATATTGAGCCCCGATATCAACGGAGACAATGTCGCCGTTCTTTAAGATCTTGGCCGTAGAAGGGATGCCATGCACGACTTCTTCGTTTATCGATATGCATGCAGATGCGGGGAATCCGTTATAATTTTTAAATGAGGGAATAGCTCCATTACTAACGATAACACTTTCAATCAGTTCATCCAATTGCTTGGTTGAAAGACCCGGTCTTATCGCATTTTTGGCAGCTTCATGTGCCAATGCGACGATTCTTCCGGCTTCTTTCATCAATTCAATTTCACGAGCGGATTTGATTGTTACCATTATTTCTCACCTAATATTTTAATGATGTCTTGAAAAACCTTGTTTGTCGACTGTTCGCCGTCAATTACCGTAAGTAGTCCTTTTTCCGAGTAATAATCAAGTAACGGTTTGGTTTTTTCATTGTAGATAGCTAAACGATTCATGACTGATTCTTCTAAATCATCAGGTCTTTGGATTAACCCTTGACCACAATGGTCGCAGACTCCTTCAAGCTTCGGCGGATGATTTTCCGTGTGATAGGTATGCCCGCAATTTAGGCAAACTCTTCTTCCGGCCATCCGGTGAAGCAATACTTCATCTTTGACTTCAACGTTGATTACTGCCGTCAAACCGATATTAAGTCTCGCCAGCATTTCATCCAGAGCTTCCGCTTGGGTTCTGGTGCGAGGATATCCGTCCAACATGAAACCATCAGGGTAATTCTTTTGTTTTAAAATCTCCCAGACGATGTCATTTGTCATCTTGTCGGGAACCAAGTTCCCTTGATCAAGATATTTCTTGGCTTCGATACCAATAACTGAGCCCTTCTTGATTTCATCACGGTAGATGTTACCGGTCGAAATATGGGTTAATTGGTAATGTTTAAGCAATTTTGTTGACTGGGTTCCTTTACCGGCTCCTGGTTTACCCATAATCAGTAGATTAATCATTTTCACTATTATCTCATAAATCCAGCATAGGCTTTTTCTTGAGTGTCAGTTTCGATTTGTTTAGCCGTTTCCAAAGCCACACCGACGATAATCAAGAGTGATGTACCTCCGATTTGTGCATAAGTATGTCCCAAAATCATCGAAGTGATGATTGGTAGTGCTGCAATTACCACAAGGTAAAGCGCACCGATGACTGTGACTCTGAATAAAACTTTGGTAATATAACTTTCAGTTTCAAATCCCGGTCTAACCCCAGGGATATAAGCGTTTTGTTTGTTCAAGTTTTCCGCTATTTGTTCTGGTTTCACCAGAATGAAAGAATAGAAGAATGTGAAAATGAAGATCAAAACGATATATAATACGAAACCGATTGGTTGATTATACGCAAAGATTTGGTTAATCCAGTTGGAAGCTGTCGGCGAAACGTTGATATATTGGAATATCGTCGTCGGCAACGACAAGATGATTGAAGCGAAGATAACCGGAATAACTGAAGCTGTATTTAGCTTGATTGGAACGTTTGATTCAGACGCTCCTTTGAATTTAGCGCTTCCCGGACGGTTGGCATATTGGATTGGAATCTTTCTGACCGCAACTTGCATATAGGTGATACCTACCAAAACGATGACAAACATTAATATGCTGACACCGAATAATAGATAACCTGCTAGTGCGCCTTGACCAGAGAAGACATTTCCTGCCAATGCATTGCTTGGATCGGCGATATAGTATTGAACTAAGGATGCGATGGTTCCAGGGAAGGAAATAACAATCCCCGCAACGATTAACATTGAAGAGCCGTTACCAATGCCTTTAATTGTGATTTGATCAGCTAACCAAATCATGAAAGCTGTACCAGCCGTTAAAACAACCGCAATATAGAAATATACCAAGAACCATAAACCTGTGTTAGGTCCCACCCAAGAGGTGACACTGCCAAGGAATAATTGATCCTGCGAATTATGGAAAGCGAAGGTCATTGCCAAAGCTTGGATAAAAGCAAGGACAATCGCTAAATATCTTGTAAGTCTTGATGTTTTTTGTCTACCGACTTCACCTTCTTCACTCCATTCTTTTAGAGCTGGAATGATGTCCATTTGCAAAATCTGAACGATGATTGAAGCGGTAATGTAAGGACTGATACCCAAAGCGACGATTGAATAGTTTCGCAATGCATCCCCGGAAATCGAGTTGACGATTCCCAAGAATCCGCTGTTGTCGAACAATGATGACAAACTTGAAGCGTCGATTAAAGGCATTGTCACATAAGTAAGTAATTTGAAAACTAGAAAGGCTAATAATGTGAAACCAATTTTCTTCAAGACTTCCTTGTTAGTGAAAATCTTTTTTAAAGTTTCCATTATATCACCTCTACCACGCCACCAGCATCTTCAATAGCTTTTTTTGCAGAAGCTGAAAATTTATGTGCTCTGACAGTTAGTTTAACTTCTAATTTTCCTTCGCCTAGTATTTTAACTCCGCTTAGTTGCTTGCTGATAACTCTGTCGTTCAATAAAACTTCAGGAGTTATGATCATGCCAGCTTCATAAGCGTTCAAGTCATGTAAGTTTACGATAGCGTATTCCTTGCGGAAAGGATTGGTGAATCCTTTTTTAGGAAGACGTTTGAAAAGCGGAGTTTGTCCACCTTCAAATCCTAGTCTTACGCCGCCGCCAGTACGAGAGTTTTGTCCCTTTTGACCGCGCCCGGCAGTTTTACCAGTACCTGAACTTGTGCCACGACCAACACGTTTTTTATAGTGAGTTGCACCTGGATTAGGTTTTAATTCATGTAATGTCATTTTTTGCACCTCCTATTTCTTTACTTCTTCGACTTTAACTAAGTGACCGACAGTATTCACCATACCCCTGGTCATTTCGATATCTTCCATTACTACGGAAGAATTTCTTTTAGTTAGCCCTAAAGCCTTGATTGTTTTTACTTGATTAGGTTTTTTACCCATCAAACCTTTTACTAAGGTAACTTTTATTTGCGCCATTAGCCTCT
>JAQVFZ010000041.1 GCA_028697025.1 Candidatus Izemoplasmatales bacterium
ATAAGCCAATGATGATTATCCCATAAGCAAGATATTTTTTCATACCCACTTCACCTCTTTCTTAAATAAATATTACAAGGTGAAGTCGATTTTTCTTTTTAAAAAAATAAAGACCAGTTTATTTATTCTGGTCTTTCTTGCTTTTGAACAACATATATAGTTCTTTCCGGAAGATTTACGACTTCCAAAATCTTGAATCCGACTTTTTTCATAATTTCTTCGTAAGAAGAATTTTCATGTGTCTGTTCATAAATTTTAACTTCTTCCAACTTCTCATCAGCGTTGATGGTGATGGTGTGAATGATTGAGTGCGGCTGTTCGCCTTTTTTGCTTTCCCAATGAAAATGAAGTTCATCATCGTCTTCCTGGTACCCGTCGAAAGCGTCGATGAATTCTACAGATAAAACGTCGAAGATGAAAACTCCGTTTTGGGAAATGCTGTTAAAGATGTTGGTAAAACCGAATTCCACGTCTTCCAAATCGGATAAATGATTGATCACGTCCATCGAAGCAATGACGATGTCAAATTCAAAGTCAATCGGATCCAATAAATCATAAATCGCTATTTCCAGTTCGACACCCTCTTCCTTGGCGCGGTAGTCAACGATATTGAGCATCTCTTCCGATAAATCTGTCGCTACTACGTCATAACCCTGTTTGGCAAATTCAATCGCCAGTCTGCCCGTACCACAGCCGATATCCAGCAATGTTCCGATGGAAGAGTATTTATTGACTAAATCGAGGTATTCTTGGTAAACAACTTCATCAATGAAAGAATCATAAAACTGGGCTAATAAATCATATTCCGTCTCATACATGATTTTCTACCCCAACTTTTTTTCTTTCAAAAAACAATTTTTCTATCTGGTAATATTCCCTTTCATCCTTGTGCATGACGTGGATGATAATATCTTCCAAATCCAACAAGAGCCAGCGATTTTCTTGTGACCCTTCAATATGCAAATTGACGATTTCCGGAAAAGCCTGTCTGATATGGTCGATTGCCGCATGAACCTGTCTTTCGCTAGTTGCGGTCGCAATCACCTGATAATCAAAAAACGGGGAAAAATCCTGAAAATCATAAATGATGATGTCTTTTAATTTTAAGTCTGATAACGCTTTGAAAACCCTACTTACTTTATCAGTCATTAAAATCCTCCTTCTAACTCATAAGCTTCAATAGCTTCTAATGTATCTTTAGCCAAGGGCCGGTTGTGTTCTTTAAGATAGTGCTCAGTTTCTTTCATGATCAAGTAGACCGTCAGGTCCAAATCGACTTTGCTGGAATTCTTGATTTCTTCATCGACAATGAAATCTCGGGTTTCTTCGATATAGTCGGCGATATAGATGATCTTCTCCAGAACCCCCATATTTCTTCTGCCGCTGCAATGATAAGCGATGGCATTCAAGATTTCTTCATCGTCAATCTTGAACTTTATCTTCGCCAAAGCGGTGGCCGAGTACGCATGAAGGCAAGGCTTAGGCGAGTGCTTAATCGTATCTTCATCGAATATTATACGAGCAATTGAGTAGTTTTCTGGAAAAGACAATTTTTTTGTCGCATCGTGCAACAACGAAGCTATGGCAATCTTGTCTTTGGAAACACTAAATATCTCTCCTAGTTCGAGCGCTTTTCGCATAACACTGTGGATATGCTCCAACCGCTTTTTGTCGTGGAGAAATTGTTCATTTAAATATTCTTCTATTTTACCGATCAGGTTTTCTGTCATATAATTGCTAGTCGCGTATAAACGCCAACGACGAAAGGTGCGTACGCCCTGACGCAGAATGGCGCTCGAAGCGTTACAAAACCCAAGCCGCTGAAGACGATGTCATATTTTTGATTGTCACGAATTCTAAATTCATGATATATCCACTTTGGTACGTCTTCTTCCTTGTTGAAAGGTGGAGACAGCAATGAATATAGTTTTTCGACATAAAGCTTGTCTGCTTTTAAAGTCTTGGTTCGGTGAATGTTAAGGGTATTGGCGAAATATGTGACAACGGAAATCACATCCCCAGTTTCACCGGAGATTACGTCCAGCCTAGCCAAACCACCAAAGAATAATGTCTGCCCTTCGTTGAGTTGGTAAATCATCGGTTTGATTTCCCTGGTCGGGACAGTCATCTTATATGAAGGTCTTGTCAGGTAATGCATATATTGATGCTTGTTAATTACACCTGGTGTATCATAGATATAGGTGCCATCTGTCAGCTGAAAACCAATCATGCCGATGGTTGTTTGCGGTGACAAAGACTCAGTGATTATATCGGATGCAGCTCCAAGATATCTTCTTAGTATCTGATTGACGATCTTTGATTTGCCGACATTGGAAGATCCCACGATATAGACATTTCTCTTGCCTTTATATTGATAGATTTTTTCCATTAGTTCGTCAAAGTTGTCACCGTATTTAGCACTTAAGAGTACTGAATCCAAAACCGTGAAGCCTTGAGAATTGAGCATTACTTGAAGCCAGCTCAATATCCTTGAAGGTTTGACATTCTTTGGTAAAAGATCCATCTTATTGCCTACAAGGATTACATCCTCATTTCCCGTCAACTCTTTGATGGCCGGAACAAAAGAACCGGAAAAGTCAAAGATGTCAACGATCTTGACGATAAGGGCATCTTCCGATTTAATCTTTTCAATTACCTGCAAATAATCCGAGTTGGAAACTGTGTAAGGAAACACTTCAGAATAATGTCTGATGCGGAAGCATCTTTGACATATTATTTCTGCCGGGTTCTTGGAATTCAATAATTCATCACTGACATAACCTGGCAATGTATTATCTTTGTTTTGTATTAACGCTCCACAACCTTTGCAATACATTTCTGACATTAGTTTACCTCTTCTCATGTAAATTTAAACGGTCAAAAAACTCTCTATCTGTTCTCCTTAGACGAATCAATATCCTTTTTTCCAAATGGCGGTTAAATTTCGTGTACCATTTTTCACTTTTTCTTTTTATGGCGTCGACCACGATAACATGGAAGCCCATTCTTTTGCCCCCTAAAACGTCAGTCATGAACTGATCGCCAATCAAACAGACAGTTTTGGGATTAGGGTAACCTATTTTTTTAAGTGCTCTTTTGAATCCGGATTTGAAAGGTTTCTGCGCACTGTATACATATCGAGAATTCACCATATCCGCAAACAATTTGACTCGATCTTTTTTATTGTTGGAGATGATGAAGACGTTGAAACCCAATTGATGGAGATTATTGAAAAACAATAATGTTTTTTCGTCGGCAGTATGAATGTCGTAAGGTATCAGGGTATTATCAAGATCGATAAAAATATTCTCGATTCCCATGTTTTTCAACTTGACAAAATCGATATCGAAAACATTCTTTTTATAATCATTAGGGTAAAAATATTTCTTTTTGAAAAACAGTTCGAGCATCTTATGCCTCCAAATATCAATTCTATTATATCTAATTTATTAATAAATGTCTATTTTTTTCTTAAGTGCCCAAATTTTTAAAAAATAGACCGCAACTTAATAGTGGTCTATATTTTTATGGTTTTTATGATTTGACCTAGGTCTTTTCGGATCGCTCGGTAATTAGGAACATATTTCAAAAGCAGATTATAGAATTTCTTTTGATGATTGCTGATATTCAGATGCACCAGTTCATGAATCAATACCGCTCTTAAATAGATGGGGTCAAATCTCGACAGTATGCTATTGAGATTGATTGATTTTTTTGCAGTATGACAACTGCCAAGCCTGGAAGTCATAAGTCTGGAACTGAGTTTTATACCGGAAAAATCAATCTCTCGAATCAAATTCTTCAATTCGGTTTCAATTAAGTCCGTCGCCTTCGATACTGTCTCTTGGCGGTAAAAAAATTCCCTTTGTCCTTCTAACTCCTTGTTAGGTATATAAACCGATGAACCGTCTATATATAGCGATTTTCCGTCATGAAAGACTACGTAGTATTCTTTCCCCCATAACCAAAACTCATTTTTTTGATAAAGGTCTGTTTTCATAGTTGAAAGATGCTTTAAAACGAAGTGTTGGTGTTTTTTAATAAAGTTTTCGATTTCTGTCATGGTGAAATGAATCGGCGCTGTGATGATAACTTGATTGTTTTTGATTCTCAGATACATGTTCTTGTTTTTCTTGAAAAAAACTTGATAATAAATTTCTCTATTATCAAGCATGATTTTATTCATCAACAACCTCTAGAAAATCCAAAACAAATTGCGTAGTCTTAGCGGCTACCTGCTTGACGACATCACGGTAATTCTTCGGTTGGTCATCCGACTCGATTATATCGGAGATACCGCGTATCGAAATAAATGACCGGTTGAATTTATAGGCAGTCATGGCTATTGCCATTCCTTCCATCTCTACACCCAAAATATTGGGAACTTGTTTTGATATCTTTGCCAAATCGCGTTTCTTGGTGACGAATTTATCTCCCGAAACCAAATTTCCGACAATATAAGAGTATCCTAACTTATCAAAGACTCTTCTGCCTTTGGCAAGGTACTCGACATTCGTTTTTACAATCAAAGGATCGCTGCCCATCTGTCCGTAAGGAACGTCGTCTATTTCTGTAAGCGATACATCGAAATAAGCAATCCCTTCAGCCAAAATTATATCACCGACATTGACCGGTTCCAAACCTCCGGCAACGCCGGTGTTGATAACCATCCTGACGTCAAAAGTATTGATTAAGATGGTTGCGGTCATAGCCGCATTGACTTTACCGATACCGGATTTCACGATTACGACGTTATGGTGGCCGATTTTGCCAACGTAAAAAGTTTTATCAGCGATGATTTCCGTACGTGCAATAATCATGTTCGTGAAAAAATGATTTAATTCATAATCAATAGCTCCAATTATGCCAATCATGTTTGAACACTCCTAAGTTAAAAAGAGAAGAAATCTTCTCTTGATTATTTTACATCAACTATTTCAACATTAATTTCTTGGCCGGTTTCCGATTTGTAAGATACGACTTTACCTTTTTTAGAACCAATGATTGCTTTTCCCAGCGGTGATTCATTGGATACTCTTTTTTGCATCGGATTGGCTTCCAATTTACCGACAACGGTAAACTCTGTTTCAAAATTATTGTGCAAAAATTTCACTACTACTGTTTTTCCCATGCCAATTACTTTGGAACGATTGTTTTCTTTGATGATTTCCGAATTTTTCAGGATGTTTTCGATTTCCTTGATTCTCGCTTCGATTCTCGCTTGTTCGTCTCTGGCAGCGTCATAGTCGGCATTTTCCGATAAGTCGCCCTGAGCCCGAGCTTCTTTCAAAGCTTCAAGATTCTGAAATCGTTTTTCGCCCTTAAGTTCATCTAATTCAGCCTGTAACTGATCATATCCAGCTTCTGTTAATTTATAAGTATTTTCCATATTTAACTCCTTTTTTGACGTCTAATATTATATCATACACTATCTATTTAAGATAGTGGATATTTTAGCCTTGATAATGTCCACCGCTACATCATGGGAATAATCATTGGGAATAATGATATCAGCGTATCTTTTTGTCGGTTTGACAAAAGCATGATGCATAGGTTTGACGGTGGTAAGGTATTGATTGAGAACATTTTCCAAGGTTCTACCTCTTTCGGTAGTATCCCTTTTTATTCTTCTAATTAATCTGGTGTCGTCATCCGCTTCAACAAATATTTTTATATCCGCAAGATTTCTGATTCGTTCATCCTCCAACACCAAAATTCCTTCTAAAATGATGATTTCGGCGGGATAGATTTTTTCTGTGACTTTTTGGCGGTTTAACGCTACAAAATCATAGGTAGGTTTATCTATGGCTTTCCCAGCCAATAAATCCTTGATATGTTCGTAAAACAAGTCGTTGTCCAAAGCAAGAGGATGGTCATAATTGACGGCTCTTCTTTCCTCCATGGTTTTATCGCTTTGATCTTTGTAATAATCGTCATGTCGAATCACTTCAACTTTTTCCGCCTGAAAATTACTCATAATCTTGTTGACAACGGTGGTTTTTCCGGATGAAGATCCACCGGCAACGGCAATAACGATTGGTTTAATCATTTTTTACCTTCCTTACCATACTGAATTTGGGGATTGATAAAGCAAATGGCAGTCTAACAAGTTGCAATGGATGTCTAGCCGCATCCAAAATTTCGTCATCCTGACTAAATACGTTTTTAACCTTGAAGGTAACGATAGTTTTATCGGGAGTAAAAATTTCTAGTACATCGCCCGGTTTAAAATAATTTCTCTGTTCAATTTCAAGCAAGTTTCTGCTATTATCATAACCCATGACCATGCCGACAAATTCTTTAGTTGGAACTTCGCTTCTTTGATTGTAAAGTTGTTGTTCCGTCGTTGTCTCACCTTTGAAGAAACCATATGAAGTCTGTCTGTTTTCCGCTTTTTTTATTTCATTTTGGTAGAACGAAACGTCTCTCAAAGCCCCATGATAATAATCGTCTATCAACATTCTGTAAGCACTGACCACGGTAGCGATATAATGCACCGATTTCATTCTGCCTTCTATTTTCAAGGAACTGATGTTCATATCCAATAGATCCTTGACAAACTCAGTCGCTTCCAAGTCTTTAGAAGACATCTGAAAATCATGATTATCGGAAATTTTCCTATCATTTTCAAACAGATCATAAAGCCATCTGCAAGTATGCGCGCAGCCGCCACGATTTGCGTCTCGTAAAACGGTATAATTTGACAAGGTGCATCTTCCTGAATATGAAACACACATCCCTCCATGAATGAATATTTCCAAATCTGCCAGAGATTTTTCTTTGATTTCCTTTATTTCTGCTAGAGATAATTCTCTAGCTAAAACAACTCTTTTGACTCCTTCATGAAAGAAATAATTGGCTAAAAGCGAGTTTGTCACTGAGAATTGTGTAGATAGATGAATTTCCAAATTAGTCAGCGCTTTCGCTCTTTCAATGACAATCATACTCGAGCAGATAATGGCGTCAACCTTGATTTCATCCAAATATATTAAATATTCATCCAAACCGCTGATATCGTCATCATGAAACACAATATTCATGGTTATATATACTTTTTTGTTTATTCCATGGGCAAAATCAACCAATTCCTTAATCATCGCCAAATCGAAATTCGATGCTCTAGCTCTTAAAGAAAACTGTTTCCCGCCAATATATACCGCATCAGCACCATAAAGTAAAGCTATTTTGGCTTTTTCCAGATTGCCGGCCGGTGATAACAACTCAATTTTCATCCAGCTCACCCTTTATTTTCTCAGTAAATTGGTAGAAGAAGCCCTTATTGTATTTGTCTTGATATTTTTCCAGAAATTCTTCCCGTGACATCTTGTTGTTATAGACTTTCAAACTATCATAATATTCTTCGTCGCCTATAAATATTCTCTCAATGAAGAAATCGTCAAGGGCTTTTTCTAGTTCCTCAACTTCATCAAAAGATTCAAGCGCGAGATTCCTAAAAACATGAGTACCGCCATTATCTTCAAAAATCGGATAATAGCTATCCTTGCGCATCTCTTCATTCAAACGGAAATTAGGATTTTCCCTAATATTTTCCCGAACAATGTTCTTGAAGATAAAGTAATTCGTCAATAATTTTCTTTTCGAATAAAACATATCGATAAAACCATGACCCACTAGAGACAATTCAGTTTTTTTTACTGTGAATATCTTCGTAATTTCGGACAAAGTGATTTCCTTGGAGATGGTAATGCCCTTTATCTCTTTCAAGAAGAAATATTCATTGTCAAAACTATTGGTGTTCATCGTTCCCGGTTGATAGATGACCTTATTGGCAACGCCCAACTCCTTGGCCTTCACCATCACAGTCAAATCGCCGGCAACAACTCCGGTAATTCTGTTGTCCTTGGCCTTCGAGAGTATCTTGTTAAGGGGTTCTACGTCTTCTTCATGAATCATTTTGTTTACCAAGAGGTAAACTTCCTTGCCGTAAGAAAAAATGGTCTCGAGCAAATCATACATCTCCAAACCGACTTTTTTAACCGCCAAAGGCGTATCTACTAAAAAAACATCAGCGCCCATACTGATCAATTCAGTTATTTCTTCGATAGTTTTCAGTCTGACCACAAACTTCATCTTTACACCTATTTCTTGATGGAAATGGACATGCCATCGCCAATTTCATATATGTATGTGTCAAAATCAGCGAAATCAATCAATGCGTGATTGAAATCGTCAATTTTTTTTACCAAACTTTTAATTCGCTTTTGCTCAACAGAGTCTTGATTTTCTACCATTCCATGGAACAACAGATTATCGCAGACAATGATGCCGCCGGACTTAAGATTATTTTTGTATCGATTAAAAAACTTAAGATATTGAGCTTTAGCAGCATCTATGAAAATCAAATCATACAAACCCTTGACCTCTACATCAAGCGCATCGCCCAAAATCAAGTCAATTCTATCGGCCAGATTCGCCCTTGCAATATTTTCCTTAGCCAAGAGATATGAATCTTCATTTTTTTCGATTGTCGTTACCTCGCAACAGGTATTAAGCGCCATCATGATGGCGCTATATCCTATGGCAGATCCGATTTCCAATACCTTTCCAAAACCGCCAATCCTAATCAATTGGATTAGCAGATTAATGCCTTCGTTGGATATTATCGGTGTTTTTAAAATCTCAGCTTGTTTTTTTATCTCTTGAACAATTGCTGATTCAACTTCCTTATTGAGGTTTTTAAGATAATTATTCATGCTTTTCATGATCATGGTCACAATCGTGATCATGATCGTGATCATGTTCTTCGTCCTCTTCTTCCAAGAAACTTTCCAGCACTTCTTCGATTAAATCCCATTCTTCATCAGTTTCTATCGGATTCAAATTGCCTTCGTCGCCATCTTCAGGATTGAAACTAGCTGCGAAATATTCGCCTGTTTCATCATCTTTCAATTGGTATACCAGATAATTTTTACCAAACTCTTCTGATTCAAAAGTTAAAATAATGATTGCTTCCAACTCATTTCCTAATTCGTCGGTAATAAATAAAGTATCATCGTATTCTTGCATTGTTAAACTCGCTTTCTGCTATCCAAATAGCTTTGTAATATAATGGTTGCTGCTACAAAGTCAACCTTTGTCTTTCTTTTTTTTCGGCTTAAATCAGCTGATATCATGAGTGACTCAGCCATTTTCGATGTCAATCTTTCATCCCAAAGAATCACATCTTTTTGAAACTTTTCTTCCAGCTTGATTTTAAAATTAAGGGAAGTTTGCGCTTGAAAGCCTAAACTTCCATCCATGTTCTTAGGTAAACCAAGTACAAATTTATCGATTTCTACATCTTTAAGTATAGCAAATAATTCCTTGATTGCATACTCATAATCATTATTTGGAAAAGTAATTGTCGTAAGTTTTGTGGCAATTATCCCAGAAGGATCTGACAAGGCTATTCCCAAAGTTTTAGACCCAAGGTCAAGACCAACGATTTTCATAGAACCATCTCTTTAATCTTATTGACGGCCTCATCAACTTTATCGATATCTTTACCGCCAGCTTGAGCGAAATCCGCTCTACCGCCACCGTGACCGCCACAAATGATGGCAGCTTGTTTGACTAGTTGACCAGCATTGAGATTTTGGCTCGAGCTTTTGGCAATAAAGATAATCTTATCAT
>JAQVFZ010000042.1 GCA_028697025.1 Candidatus Izemoplasmatales bacterium
TAATGCCTTGTTTTCTGATATCCAATTTAATTTTGTCGCCAATATTCAATCTCATAGACACTCACCTTCTCAAAAACCATTATAACAAATTTTCATGGAAAATAATATAAAATCAAGCATAAAAAAACAAGACTTTTCAGGTCTTGTTCAATTCTTTTCGTCAACCGTATATGTTGATACATGCTTTTTCAGAAGATATTTCACTTCTTTGTTGTTCAATTCTTCAAAGTGAGAAAGCAAATCTTTCGTCTCTTGTTCGATATCTTCCGTGTTCTCGATTTTTTCTATATATATCAGTTTATTCTTGGTTCCGATATTGTTTGTTTTATCGACCAATAATTCTTCGTACAACTTCTCGCCCGGTCTTAATCCCGTGATTTTGATTTGAATGTCGACATAAGGTTTCAGTCCGGAAAGCATTATCATTTTTTCCGCCAAATCAATGATTTTTACCGGTTCTCCCATATCGAGGATGAAGATTTCTCCTCCGGCAGCGAACGCAGCCGATTGCAAAATCAAGCTGACGGCTTCGGGAATGGTCATGAAGTAACGGATGATGTTACTGTCGGTGACAGTAACCGGACCGCCGTTGGCAATCTGTCTTTTGAATAACGGTACAACTGAACCGTTAGATCCTAAAACATTGCCAAATCTGACTGCAGAATAATTGGTTTTGGAAGTTTTGGAAAAATGTTGGACCAACATTTCTGCATATCTTTTGGTGGCACCCATAACATTTGTCGGTCTAACAGCTTTATCAGATGATACCAAAACGAATTTTTTAACCTTGAATTCATCTGCCAAACGGCACATGTTGTAAGTGCCAAGGATATTGGTCCTGATTGCTTCCATAGGTGAACCTTCCATCAAAGGAACGTGCTTGTAAGCTGCAGCATGGAAGATATAGTCGGGAAGATAATTTTCAATGATTGTTTTCATGCGTGAATAATTATATACAGAAGCTATCTGAACCTTGATATCCGGTTTGAAATCACTCTTTTTGGCTATGTCAAGGTGGATTTCCATCAATAAGTCATAAACACCATTTTCATAGATGTCAACCAAAAGCATCGATGAAGGTTGATACTTCAAGATTTGCCTTACCAACTCTGAACCGATTGAACCACCGGCACCAGTTACCAAAACCTTGTTTCCCTTGATGAATTCATTAATCCCTTTGGAATCAAGTTCTATTACGTCCCGGCTCAGTAAATCTTCGACGTTGACGTCCGAGATTTGATCCGGTACGTTATCGCGATAATCTTTAAATGCCGGCAATCTTTTAATCTTGACCGGTTTGTCGATAAAATAATTGACGATTTCCTGGAATCTCTTCGGTTCAATGTTCACAACGGCGATAATCACTTCTTCGACGTTGAAACGATCGATCAATCTTGCGATTTCTGAGATTGGTCCGTAAATGGGATAACCTGATAATAAATTGCCGATTTTCTCTTCATTATCGTCGACGAATCCAATGACATTATTATTTAAAGTCGGATTGTTCCTGATTTCGTTCAAGACAATCTTTCCGCCTGAGCCGGCTCCGATTATCAAGGTGCGGTTGCCTGTGGCGAATGAGTTCCTAAACAAGAAAATGTTCATCAGACGTTTGAGGATTCTTGGACCGATCATGAACATCAATTCAAGTAACGTGGTGAAAAGGAAAAAGTACTCGACGATGAACTCAAAATCAGGAATAGCCAAGGTCAAAATGATGATGACGAGATTTGTCAAGGCAACAACCAGGGCAATTTTTAACGCTTCATCAAGTCCGACATTGACCATTACCAAATGGTATAGTTTAAATAGATAGTAGACAATCAATTTAAAGGCTATTACCATCGGAAGTACCATCAATGGCTGCATGTAATCGAAACTAGGAATCAATAACCTCAGAGCAAAAATAGCCATCACATAAGTCAGGGCGATTCCGATCGCATCCGAAATCATAAATATTATTCTGGATTTGTTTAATGTTCTCTTTTTCTTTTTCAATTTGGAATTCATATTAAACCTCATTTTTGAAGTATGTTATTATCATATATCATAAATATCTTATTGTCAACAACACATCAATGTGTAATGTTGATGTAACCGATTAAAAAAAGCCAATAAAATTGGCTTTAAAAATCTAATTTTTCTATTTTCACAAAAAATTCCACGCCATCGTCAATATTTTTGACTCCGTAATCATATCCCATGGTTTCAAGTATGGTTTTAACAATCGAAAGACCCAATCCCTGTCCGCCATAAGCCCTGGTATGAGCTTTGTCAACCTTATAAAAGCTTTCCCAGATATTTTTCATCTCCATTTCTGGAATTGCTGCGCCAGTGTTATGAACGGAAATCAGTAGGGATTTTTCATCAACCACAGTCGATTTAACGGTGATGACTTTTTCAAAATCAATATGATTCACCGCGTTGCTGATGAAATTGCTTAAAACCGATTGCAGTTGATCGTAATCGGAATTGATTACCGCATCCTCAATTTCCAATTTGAGTTGTATGCCTTTGTCTTTGAATACCAAAGCAAACAATTTGGAGGTTTCTTCGAGCAGATTCCTTACCGGAAATTCTTTGTATTTAAACTCTTTCTTGCCGCTTTCAATCTGGGACATATTGAGTAATTCATGGACCAGATTATTCATTTTATTGGCTTCGTCGATGATGATGTCCAAATACTCTTTTTTGGTTTCTTCATCCAATCCGCTGAGTTTTAACGCTTCACCATAACCCATTATCAGTGATAAAGGCGTTTTTAGTTCATGCGAAGCATTAGCCACAAATTCTTTACGCATTTGATCAATCTTGTTTTTATAAAGGATTTCCTTAGCCAGCTTATCATTGCTGAGCTGCAACTCTTTTATCGCAATCTCCAGTTGCGAGCTCATCTTGTTGATGCTATAACCCAAATCACCGATTTCGTCATCGCTAGTTATCGTGACCTTATGAGAAAAATCCAGTTTGGAGATTTCGTCAGCGACACGGTTAATTTCCAAAATCGGATTGGTGAAGCGATAACTCAAGAAATACATCATCATCCCAGCAATAATCATAAAAATAAACCCTATCAAAATCGTAAAGGAGTTAAAGATCCTGATGCTGTCCTGAATTGAACTGAAAGTGATGCTGGCAATATAAAAGAGATACGGTCCGCTATTGCTTTCCGTTGCGACGAATAAACCCAACATCTGGAAGTTTTCATGGAAGTTGACTACTTCGGAATTCAAATCCATGAAGTAAGCGTCATAATCATCGATTTTAACCGCTCTGCCAAAATTGAGTTCCATATTCCTCGATTCACTCAAATTATAATCGATGATAATCTTGGAAAGTATTTCCTTCGATATTGTAAACTCATTCCCGTACAACCTTTGATAAAGGTCAGGATAATCGATGAATTCATCAATTTGGATGTCGGTAGGAATTTCTTGTTTTTGCAACAATATCTGTACACTCAAGTTATAGCGACTTTCAATTTCCAAAATTTTCCCATGCAGATCAGCATCGTCGAGACTTACGTCCTCGATTTCTCCGAAAGCCTCAATCAGTGAGTTTTCACGGTTATTGATATAATAACTGCGTAAAAATGTATTGTTCAAGATAATCAAAGCGACGATAAAACCCAAAATTATCCCATAAGTCAATAGGAATAATTTAGATCTAATTGTCGATTTCATTTTCGATGTCTAGTCGATATCCCACACTTCTTACTGTCGACAAATAATATGAATATTTTCCCAATTTGGCACGCAATTGTTTGACATGAGTGTCAACTGTCCGTAAATCCCCAAAATAATCATAATTCCATACGGCATTAAGAATTTTATCGCGAGACAAGGCTAGTCCTTTATTATCGATAAAATATCGCAATAGTTCAAATTCCTTAGGCGTTAAATTGACTTCGGTTTCCTTGACGTAAACTTTTCTGGCGGCCATGTCAATTCGAATGACGCCAAAATTTATTTCCGATGCGTCTTTATTGGTTTTACTGAAGATTTTATTGACCCTGGCCACCAATACGCTAGGCGAAAAAGGTTTAGTCACATAATCGTCAGCTCCTAATTTAAAGCCTTTCAGTTGATCGTATTCATCGCTTCGCGCCGTCAACATGACAACGGGAATTGTCATGTACTCTCTGATTCTTTCCAAGACGAACCACCCGTCATACTTCGGCATCATGACATCGAGGATAACCATATCGACTTTTTTTCCAGACTCAAAAAGAATATCCAAAGCTTCTTCGCCGTCCTCAGCTTCCAAAACCTTATATCCTTCTCTAGTCAAGAATTCAGCCAACAATTTTCTGATTCTAAATTCATCGTCAACAATTAAAACATAAGTATTCTTCATATATTCATCACATCCTTATTTAAAAGAAAATTCAATATACCAATTTTTTTAGGGGGAGAGGTATATCGAATTGTTTTTTTATTATACCCCACGAATATGTCTTTTTTGTGATAAAGATAGGTGTTACCGTTCAAGTAACACCTATTTATTGCATAGTAATATGAAATTATTCCTTACGATAGTAATAATAATCGTAATAATCGGCATTTTTCTTCATGTCTATATCCGATAGCACCGCACCGATCATATTGGCGTTGTTTTCTTTAAATTGCTTTAAACCAAGTTTAGCTTGAGTTTTTTTGGTTTTTTTGGATGAAACGACATAGACGACTCCATCGACGAGATTGCTTATCAGCAATGCGTCGGTTACGGTTAAAACCGGAGGAGAGTCAACGATTACGTAATCATAATTGTCTCTTGCATATTTCACCAATTCAGCCACTTTCTTTGACTGGAGAATGACATGAGGCGAATCAATCATATTTCCAGTTAAAAGCAAATCGACCTTGGAATCATCCTTGATGATTAAATCTTCAACCGGTTTGTCGTTGACAATATAATCATAAAGGCCCATATCATTGATTTTATGAAAAGCACGATGGATTTTCGGTCTTCTTAAGTCAAAGTCGAGAATAATTACTTTTTTTCCTCTTTCGGCATAAACCGACGCCAAGTTGATGGCGGTCGTGGTTTTTCCGTCTTCTGGACTAGCTGATGATATTTGCATTACCCGGTAGGGTTTATCGATGCTAGCCATTCTGATATTTAGTTCAAGTTTTCTATAAGCTTCCGCTTGTGGTGAATTCGGTGTTTCTATAACGACGTTTTTATATTCAAAAACTTCCATTTACTCCACCAACTTTCTTTCTTTGATTGTTCCTGGAACAGCCGCCATGACTCTTAAATTCAAATGACGTTCAAGTTCATCGACGTTTTTGTATTTATTAGTGAAGAATTCTTTCATGAAGACTACACCTAAAGCTAAAATTCCACCCAACAAACCACTAATTATGATATTCAAAGTCTTATTTGGCGAACTTGGTACCGCCGGCAATAAAGCTTCGTCATGGATTTTTAGCTTGTTTTGCAGGAATACGTACGGATCCGTTTCGTCATTAGCGATTTCAATAGCATTTTCTACCAGGGTATTGGCAATTTTTTGTGCCAACTCAGGCGATTCATTGACGACTGAAATATGGAATATCAGAACTTGGGTAGTCGTAGTAATCGATATTGAATTCTTGATCGAAGCTATGGAAACATCTGCCAATTCGGGAATTTCATCTTTGACGCTTTGTACCACAGTATTTGAAATTATAAATTCTTTGAAAGTGCCAATCAAGTTATTGGCGATGACGATGGCTGATTGTTCACTTGTACCAGCTTCTTCGATGTTTACTTGTACAATCAGACTCGTGTTGGCAGTGTATTTTGGCTTAACGATGGAGAAGGTATAAACCACTCCCAAAACTACCACCCACATGGTCACAATCAAAATTAAGGCAATATTGTTCCAAACAATCTTGAAAAGTTCTTGAAGGCTTATTCCTTCCGACTCTTCCAAAGTATTAGTATTATTGAATTCGTTCATATGATTCTCCTTGTTATAGATATCTGTAATATTATATTATAAATCAAAAAATAAAACAACTAACTTAGTATCGTCAACTTATACCAATGAATATGGCTGTAAGCCCAAAAATGAGGTTGTAAATATAGAAAATCGCCATATCGCCTTTTCTAAAGATGACGAAAATCAATTTTAAGGCAAAAACGGTACTGATGGCACTTGCCGCAAATCCCAAGAAGAAATTGAAGTAGGAAAGTGTGTTGCTAGGATCAAAGTCGGCCAATATGTAATTGAAGTCGAATTGATATGATAATAATGTACCGAAAAAAGTTGCTAGCGAAACCGGTATATACATCAAGAAAACAAATTTTAATGTTGTATCCATGGATAGTTTTCTTTTTACCCCGGCTGCTGTAGTAACGGCCAGACGACTAAATCCCGGGAACAGCGCAAACACTTGCATAAAGCCGACAAACCATGAATCTTCAGCGGAAATCACTTTCTTGACTCCGGAATTCGTCAAATTTCTGACGGCGTACAAAACCGTAGCCGTCATCAAAGAACCGACTCCTATTATAACCATAATGTTCTGAGCGAAGATGTCTTCAATGAAAAACGTCATGACTGAACCCACAATCAATATCGGAAAAATTCCGATCAATACATTGCGAACGCTATGAAGGTCTTCAATTACCACTCTATCGCATTTCTTTTTGAAGAAATAACAGAAAATGCTGTTTGCAAAACTTTTCATTTCTTTTTTAAAGTAAAATATTACTCCTATCATTGAACCTAAATTGAGAACCAATAGCAGTAAAACACTGCTATCTGCTTCAATATTCAGAATCTCCTTCAAAAAAAGAATATGCCCATTGGAAGAAATAGGCAAAATGGAAGCTATGCCTTCAACGAAACCAAGAAGAATATATTCAAGTACTTCTATAACTGCTTGCATTTACATATCTCCTTCTAATCTTCCTTAGATTACATGTAAAATTACGGCTAGTATTCCAACTGCGAAGCAATAGTAACTGAAATACCTTAATTTCCCGCTTTTAAAAATATTGAAGATTATCTTATAAGCAATATAGGTCGCTCCCATTGCGGCCAGGAAACTGAAAGAAAAGTATATATATTGAACAGATGAAATAACTACTTCTGTCGTGAACAAGTCTTTGATTAATAGACTTGTTGCGGCTAAGGAAATAAAAATATACATCAAGAAAGAAAAATCAAGGGCTGTATTGATGCCATTATCTCTTTTTAACGCCATCGAAGTCGTCATTCCCGATCTCGATATGCCCGGAACTATCGCAACAGCTTGAGCCAGACCAATCAGTATTGAATCCATCCAAGTAATTTTAGTCACTCCTTGTCGAAAATCCAAAGTGCTGATGGCATATATCACCGTAGCTGTAAACAATAAGCCCAACCCTGAGATTAGTATAGCATATTCTGCTAAATTATTCTCTATAATAGGTTTGAAAAAAAGTCCTGCGACACCGGCTGGAACCGATGCTACAAGTATTTTTGTCAGATGAATTGCTTTTTCTTTGTTTTCTTGGCGTTTGCTAGGCTTAAAAATATAGTTGACAAAAGATTTGACTAAAATCCATAATCTTTTAAAGTAAATTATGATGAAAGTAGCCAATGAACCTGTATTCAACAATATCAAAAACACTACATTATCTTCCATTTCCAAACCAATCAAGGATTTCAAAAGTTGAACATGACCACTCGACGATACCGGAAGAACTTCAGTAATTCCTTGAACTAAACCCAAAAAGATGAATTTCAAAAACTCCAAAATGCTAAACCCCAAAATACACACCCCCGGTTATGACAAAAGAAAAAGCCTGAAAGAAACAAAATGGCTTTTCCTTATACAATGATTTTCTTATTTAAATTCGCTCATCCAAAGACCATGAAGATTGCAATATTCATAAACTTTAATTGCTTTTGTGAAGTCAACAAAGAATTCTGCATATGGTTCTTCTTCCGGTTTAAAAGTCTTGATATAGTATTTATCACCGTTTTCAATAAAAATCCATTGAATGAAATGTTTTTCCAACATTGGATGTGGCACAGAACCGACTTTAACGGAAATCTGAAAATCATTGATTTTCTTAACCACCGGCAAGTGCTTTTCATTTCCTTCTTCAGATTTTTTTGGTTGTAACAAAACCATTTCCTCGTCACAACAAACCAAAGTTGAGTTGACTGGATAGGTATAGCAAATTCTCTTGCATTTTTCGCAGAAATAAATGTTCATACAAAAATACCTCCTTATTTTATTACCTAAATATTATCACATGAGGACAAATATTTAAAGACATAAAAATGAAATTCACTTGTCTGTTTTTCTAAAATAAGCAAAAACCAAAGTATTTAGACAATCAAACTTATGCTAAACACAAAAAGAAAACAGAAACTCGCTAGTTGACGAGTTTCTGTCTAAGGTCTTTTTATTTAATTTATAATCTTGTCTTGATTAAACTGTAGGCATAACAATTTCTTGCATAGCTTCTAAGATTGCATCAATTCTTGTTTTGTTAGCAGCTGTAAGGTTTGTATAATCGAAACCAGCAACTTCGTTATCAACTGTATCAATGTAATCCAACAAGTCTTTAGCTATTTCTGGATATTCTGATAGATTATATTGTGCAAAGTAGGAAGTTGCAAGTAAAATACCTGCTTCATCAATCAATACATCAATGTTGGCACGATTTCCACTAGTCATGTAACCGCTGTAAACGTCGAATGCGAATGCGATTTGGAAGTAATGTGAATCTTCGCCATTCATTGCTTCATAATCATCTGAATACAATGTTTCAAAAGCATTTGCATAATCTAGGAATACATCTTCTTCATCCATATAAGCCGCAAGACTTTGAATCAATTCATATTCTTCTTCAGTAGTATTAGCTAAGAATGCATCAATAGCAGTAACTAAACTTTGTACTTGTGTATAAGTTGCATCAGGAACTATTTCATTGATGAATTCTTTGTAAGCGTCAATGAACAATCCTCTAACTTCGATGAAATCATCTTGAGAACGACCACTGATTACTGAATTCAATAGATATACGGCTTGATCCATAATCTTGAATTGATAATATTGGCTGAAATAGTCATATTCATCCCAATCTATGTCATAATAATCTTGATCCCAGAATGTATCTTCCCAATCTTGTTGTTCAGCAATCAACAATAGGATTTCGCCTTCAGAAGCAACGAATGCATCCAATAGATCTTCAAAAGCGTCTTCAAAGACTGTTTTTAAGGCCATTGTTTTTTGGAATGACAAGAAGTTGATTTCGGTGAAAGGTGCATCACCATTTTCTGCCCAATAACTTTCCATCATATCCATATAGTCATTGAACATTTCTTCTTTTTCAGCATCGGTGTAAACCGCTTCGATGTTGTCTAACAATTCTTCGTTTTCCGCTAAGAATTCATCGAAATAAGTTATTACTAAAATCGCTACTTGAGCTTGAATCATCGCC
>JAQVFZ010000043.1 GCA_028697025.1 Candidatus Izemoplasmatales bacterium
TATCAATCAACTGTTGCCTCGTATAAGAAATTTGCGGTTGATAATGAGCAAAGGTATGTTTAAAAGATTGGATTATCAATTCATTTGAGTCGACTAAAGTACCGTCCAAATCAAATAATATCGTATTAATTTTTTTCAAATTTATCACCTTCTATTATTATATCAAAAGTTTGATTTTACTTAAAGTAGGACTTATAAATTGCGTTAATCTTCTTTTAAACAAAGTTACAAATTTACTATTCTTTATGATATAATGATTTTGGTGATTAAATGGGCAAACTGATGATTGTTTACAATCCAAAAAGCGGTAGACAAAATTTTTCCAATAAGCTTAATGAAGTCATGGAACGGGTCAAACCACATTTTCATGATATTTTTGTCTATGCGACAGAATATCCCAATCACGCGACAGAATTGACTGAAATTGCTTGTCGGGAAAAGTATGACATGTTGATTATAGTTGGTGGCGACGGAACATTCAACGAGTGTGTAAACGGGTTGATGAAATATGAATACAAACCAAGGATAGGTTATTTACCAGCAGGAACTTGCTGTGATATTGGGATGAGTTTAGGATTGTCGAAGAACATAAAAAAATCTTTGGACATAATGTTTTCAGGTGTTCCTGTAAAAATGGACGTAGTAAAAACAAATGATAGATATTCATGCTATGTGATTGCCACCGGGGCATTTATTGATATAAGTTATGTTACCGATTCAAAACTTAAAAAGAAAATAGGTTATCTTGCTTATCTTGTCAAAGCTTTTGAAGAGGTTTTTACCATACCAAAAATGAAGATGACCATAAATCATAATGAAGAGGTATATAAAGGCATTTTTAGTTTAGTAATGATTATCAATTCTAAACGTGTAGCTGGTGTAAATATGATTTATAAGCCAAGTTTGGATGATGGCTTTGTCAACGTGGTATTATATAAAAACATCTTTCCTTTCAATTTTTTCTTATATGGACTTTCCTTTATTTTCCCGTTTTGGTCAACACCTTTGATTACCCGATTCAAAACTGAAAAAATGGAAATAAAAACTGAAACTAAATCTAGTTGGAACATTGATGGTGAGTACGGGGGAAAAGGCAATCAAATAATTGAAGTAAATAATAAGGCTATTGAAATAATCGTGCCTGAGAAAATAAAAAGAAAGTACTTTAGAAATCAATGAAATTTAATCAAGTTATTGTAGTTGAAGGATTTCATGATGAACAAAAAGTTAAGTCAATATTTCCTGAAGTCGAATGCATCGTTACAAACGGCAGTGAAATTTCTGACAAGACTCTTAACCTCATTTATGAGACAAGCCTTGTAAAAGAGGTTGTTCTTTTTCTTGATCCTGACTATCCGGGAAAGCAAATCACCAATAAAATTCTTTCTACAAAAGGAAATTATAAACTAGCATATATAAACAAAGAAAAAGCCATAAGCAGAAACGGGAAAAAAGTCGGCATTGAACACGCCACAAAAAAAGATATAGAAGCTTCTCTATCATCATTGATGTCTATCAATGAAAATATGCATAAGATTACTCGCGATGATTTGTTTAAAAGAGGACTTATTGATACATTCAAATCACATGAACTAAGGACTTTTTTGTGCGGAAAACTCAATATACCAAATGCTAACGGCAAGACATTGCTTAAATATCTTAATATACTAAATATTGAGATGGAGAGGATTGATGAAATTATCAATGAATTCAAATCATAATGTCAACGCAAAAAAAGTGATTGATCAAGATAATTTTTTTATCAAGAAAAAATTCAGCCAAAATTTTTTGCTTGATGAAAACATCATTAAGAAAATCATAATTGAATCAAAGATAGATGAAAATTCATATGTAATTGAAGTCGGGCCAGGGTTGGGCGCTTTGACAAAACATATTGTTAAAATTGCAAAAAAGGTCTTGTTATATGAAGTGGACGAAGATTTGATTCCGATTTTAAAAGATTTTTTTAAGGGTTTTAAAAACATCGAAATAATCCACAAGGATTTTCTTAAGGCAAATGTTAAGGAAGATATTCGTCAGTATTTTGAAGGTTCCCCAAAAGTAGAACTTATTAGCAATTTACCTTATCATATAACTACGCCAATCATTATGAAAGTGCTTGAAGAGTGCGAAAACATAAAGTCTTTGACGCTTATGATGCAACTGGAAGTTGCGAAGAGATTAACTTCAGTTCCAAACACAAAAGACTATAATGCACTTAGTATCATCATTCAAGATCAGACAAACGCAAGATATTTGTTCAAAGTTCCCAAGACAGTTTTTAAACCTAAGCCGCAGGTCGATTCAGCCGTAATCAAGTTAGATAAGATAGATAGAAACGATAGTTTTGAGAAAAAAGACTTTTATGAATTTGTACATAAGGCTTTTGCACAAAGAAGAAAAACTTTAATAAATAATTTAAATGATGGATATTCTCAATTTACTAAGCTGCACTTTAAAGACTTGCTTGAAAGAAATGGAATTTCAGATACAATTAGGGGAGAGGCTCTTAGTTTAGAAGAGTTTAAGAAAATATATAGGGATTTTATAAAGGAGAGAGATTAATGTATTTAAAAAATTCGGATAATGAACTTTTTCAAGTCATCCAAAAGGAATTACAAAGACAACAATCGCACATCGAATTAATTGCTTCAGAAAATTTTGTTTCGCAGGCTGTTTTGGAAGCTGATGGCAGTGTATTGACTAATAAATACGCTGAAGGATACCCGGGGAAAAGATACTACGGCGGCTGTGAATTTGTAGATGAGGCAGAAGAACTGGCGAGAGAAAGAGTTAAAAAACTGTATAATGTCCAATTTGCCAATGTTCAACCACATTCCGGTTCCACCGCAAATATGGGTGCTTATCGAGCGATATTAAGTCCTGGAGACAAAGTTTTGGGTATGGCTTTGGATCAAGGGGGGCATCTAACTCACGGTCATCCATTAAGTTTCAGCGGAATTGATTATGAATTTCATCCTTATTTCGTAAATAAAGATACTGAAACAATTGATTATGATGATTTAGAAAGACAAGCTTTGGAAATAAAACCAAAACTTATCGTTGCCGGCGCTAGCGCTTATCCAAGAATAATCGATTTCAAAAGATTTAGAGAAATATGTGATAAAGTTGGCGCAATGTTAATGGTTGACATGGCTCACATAGCAGGATTGGTTGCAGCTAAATTGCATCCAAACCCTTGTGATTACGCTGATATCGTCACTTCCACAACTCATAAAACTCTAAGAGGTCCGCGTGGAGGCATAATTTTGACAAACAATGAAGAGATAGCAAAAAATGTTGACAGAGTGGTTTTTCCTGGAATCCAAGGAGGGCCATTAATGCATATTATTGCAGCAAAAGCGGCAGCTTTTAAAGAAGCACTTACCGATGAGTTTGTCGAATATCAGACTCAAGTCGTAAAAAATGCCAAAGTATTCGCAGAAAAGTTTATCGAGTTGGGATATCATGTCG
The DNA here is from genome assembly GCA_028697025.1 of Candidatus Izemoplasmatales bacterium. Taxonomy (GTDB): domain Bacteria; phylum Bacillota_I; class Bacilli_A; order Izemoplasmatales; family Hujiaoplasmataceae; genus UBA2289. The sequence goes on from JAQVFZ010000043.1 coordinate 3,475, forward strand.
TAAGCAACGGAACCGATAATCATTTATTGCTGCTTGATGTTTTGTCAAAAGCCAACATGTCTGGGAAAAAAGCTGAAAATCTTTTGGATTTAGCTAACATTACATGCAATAAAAACACGATTCCTTATGACACAAAAAAACCATTCATTACTAGTGGAATAAGACTGGGAACTCCAGCAATGACAACCAGAGGATTTAAAGAAAAGGATTTTGTGGAAGTAGCAATTTTGATCGATATGATTCTTATGAACCCTGAGGATGAATCCGTTTTAAAAGAAGTAAAAGAAAGAGTAAAAGCATTAACTGATAAACATCCATTGAATTATTGATTGTAAAAAGAAAAGGTTTGCTCGTTCATCTGAGCAAACCTTTATTTATTGACTTTGATGTTCTTCAATTCTTCAGCAGAGAAAGTATATTTTGTTTTGCAAAACTCGCAGACAATTTCGATCTCTTCATTCTCAACGATAAGAGAATCTATTTCTTTTCCATCAAGTGTTGAAAGTCCGTTTACAAATCTGTCCCTTGAACAATCGCATTGATATTTAAGCGGCATCTCTTCAACGAATTGATGATCTCCTTGTGTGATGAGATTTATGATGTCTTCTGGTTTATATTTATCATTAATCAATTCGGAGATTGGTCTCATAGAACTGATATTTGTTTCTATTTTGGCGATAGTTTCCTCTTTTACACCAGGCATCACTTGCAAAATAAAGCCGCCACTTGCGAAAACTTCATTATTTTCATTGACTAAAACACCTAAGCCGACAGACGAAGGGATTTGTTCGCTTTTGGCAAAATAGTAAGTAAAATCATCAGCGATTTCTCCGGTTTGGAGTTCTGCAGAAGAGGTGAAAATATCTCTGACTTTCAAATCCTTTGTCACATGGATGAAACCATTGGTTCCAACAATCATGCCGACGGCCAATTTATCATTACTGGACATGTGAACATGAGGGTTTTCTACCAAGCCTTTGACTACTCCGTTGGCGTTTACTGAAGCAATTATTTTACCGATAGGACCACCACCATCAATCCTTATAGTCAGGGTTTGTTCGCCTTTATACATAGCTCCCATAATAAGTGAAGCGGTTAAAACTCTACCAAAAGCAGCGCTTGCTGCCGGATAAGTATCATGGATTTTCCTTGCTTCTTCAACTAAATTGGTTGTAGTTGCAGCGTAGATTCTCACTGTTCCGTCAAAAGCATAGGCTTTTATTAAATAATCATTCATTTAATCACCATCCCGCTGTAAATTATAACATAGTTAGATAAAAAATCTATTGTTTTGTATTTTGATTTTTTTTAAGATATAATTGTTACGTTGAGGGTGATTTTATGAGTATAAGGGTTAGAAATTTAATTTTAGACAATAATGTTTTTGTCGCACCTATGGCAGGTGTGACTGATCAAGCATACCGATTGATTTTAAAAGAGTTTGGAGCAGGTTTAATTTACACAGAAATGATTTCCGACAAAGGATTATTGTATGAAAACAAGAAAACGAAAGACATGATAGAAATATTTGACTATGAAAGACCGATTGCATTACAGATTTTTGGTAGTGAAGTTGAAACTATGGTCGAGGCCGCCAAACTAATAGATAAAGAATCAAATTGCGACATTATTGATATAAATATGGGTTGTCCTGTTCCTAAGGTCACTAAAGCTGGGAGCGGATCGAAGTTGATGACAGAACCGGAACTGGCTTTTCAAATCGTTAAGAATATAGTTGCTGCAGTTGAGAAACCAGTAAGTGTAAAGATCAGGAGTGGCTGGGACCATAAGAGCATCAATGCGGTTGAGTTTGCACAGCTTATGGAAAAAGCGGGAGTTTCATTGATTGCCGTTCATGGGAGAACCAAAACAGATATGTATTCAGGGAAAGCAGATTTGGACATAATCAAGGCTGTAAAAGCAGCGGTAAGTGTCCCGGTTATTGGCAACGGAGATATTAAGACACCAGAAGACGCAAAACACATGCTGGAATATACACAATGTGACGGTGTGATGATCGGTAGAGGTTTGATGGGAAATCCATGGCTTATAAAACAAACAATTGATTACCTTAATACTGGCACATATGAAAAAGAAATCAGTTTCGAGACCAAGAAAACATACCTTTTAAAACATTTAAAACACTTGATTGAGTATAAAGGCAATCATATAGCTTCTTTGGAGATGAGAACTCATGGAGCATGGTACCTAAAAGGATTGCCTGGAGCGAGCAAGGCTAAAGCAAAGATTGTAAGCGCAAAGGATGTTGAAGAAATTAAAACAATTATCGAAGAATATTTTGAATCAATTAAAAATCATCTCGAGTAAAAACGAGATGATTTTTCCTAATTGAGATATTTTCGATATTTATTGTAGTAGTAATCTTTGACTTCGGCTTCAATATGAATCCCGTCCTCAAGATATACAGCTTCCAAAAGTTTGCAGTTGTTTTTAAGTTCCGAATAGATTGCACTATCTGAAAAAGGAACAAGTAATTTTACTTTATAATTTTTATATAACTCCTTTTCAATCATTTCCAGAAGTTTTTTGATGTTTTGATCTGTTTCTGCAGAAACCAGAACAGAATTATTTCTTGTAATAACCGGAATATCTTTCAAAAGATCTATTTTGTTGAAAACATAAATAATCGGAATGTCTTTGACACCAATTTCCGCCAATACTGTTTCGACGGTTTGGATTTGGTGCTCGAAGTTGGGGTTTGCAAGATCAATAACATGGAGAATTAAAGATGACTCATTGATTTCTTCCAAAGTTGATTTGAAAGCTTCAATCAAGTCGTGAGGCAATTTGCGGATAAAGCCGACTGTATCAGTCAATAAAAAGTCATTATTATTGGATAAAACGATTTTTCTGGTTTTGGTTTCCAAAGTTGCGAATAACATATCTTTACTGAATGTACAGTCTTTATCTTTATTGTCGGCTGCTCGAATGATTGCGTTCATCAATGTTGATTTGCCGGAGTTGGTATAACCCGCTAAAGCAACAGTCTTGATAATCGAACTCTTTCTTTTTTCTCTTTGTGTTCTTCTAACTTTGACCAATTCCTTCAGTTCTCTTTTTAATCTGGTAATCTTTTCCCTCAAGACTCTTTTATCCAGTTCTAATTGCTGTTCTCCCGGGCCCTTGGATCCAGTTCCCGATTTTTGCCTTGAAAGCGAGCGATACATACCTACGACTCTAGGCAACATATATGTCGATTGCGCAAGTTCTACCTGTAGCATTGCCTCTTTTGTTTTGGCCCTTTTTGCGAATATATCCAAAATCAGTACGGTACGATCAATAACTTTGGTTTCTAGTTTTTGTTCTAAATTTCTAATGTGGCCAGGGCTCAACTCATCATTAAAAATTACGACGTTTGCATCGTGTAAATTGATTAAATCTTTCAGTTCTGTCACTTTTCCTTCGCCAATATAAAGATTGGCTGTCGGAGCTTCCCGCTTCTGGATTAACTTATCGCAAACCTCGACGTTACATGCAGATGCAAGGTTATGCAATTCCTCCATGGTTTCCAAGAAGAATTCGTCATTACCTAAATCGATACCAACTAAAATTGCCTTTTCCATATTTCACCTCGTATATATTATACAAAAACCGCTTTTCATTTACAATGAAACTTGAAATTATCTCTATATAATCACATCTATTTATGATATAATATTCATTATCTATAATCTTAGTAAATAGGAGTTAAAATGGTCGCAATCAAGCAGAAACTTTCAAATTTACGTACATCATTTAACAACTTTTTTTCTTCGACATTTTCAAGTAGGAGAAAAACCTTTAAAATTGTAGCTTTATTGATTTTTACTACTTTGTTTCTATTACAGGCAGCGATGATAGCTATCAATAATAGTTTTTACAATAATTTCTCTGATGATATCCTCCAATATTATACCATAATGGTTGATTTTATAGCGTCTGTTAAAGAGGGCTCTTTATCACTCTTTAACTTAAACAATTACTTTGGGGCATCATTTTTTTCTGATGTTTATTACATCCCGCTGGATATATTTACTTTTGTTACTTTCATTTTAAGTTATGTGATGCCAACGGAAATAGCTTATTCGATTACCGAATTCATCAAAATATTTGTTGGAGTCATGGCTTTAGCTTATTATTTTCATTTAAAGGGTATGAAAAATAGAACTATATTTTGGATGAGCATCTTCTATTTTGTTAGTGGCGGTATGGTTAGTTTCATGGCCTTTCCGGCATTCTTGTCAATATTCTTCTATTTACCTTTATCCCTGATTGTAATCCACTATTTTTTCCATAAGAAAAGATGGTTAGTGCCATTATTTGCATTCGTTATTGTTTTATATAATTTTTATTTGGCTTACATGCTGCTGGCTTTTGTTTCTTTTGCTTTTCTTATTGAATATTTTAAATATGAAAAATTCAATTTATTCCGATTGATAAAAGAAGGGTTAATCTTCTTTTCTTCTTTAATTTTGGGAGTAATGATGGCAGCCGTCATCTTGTTGCCTTCAATTACTTTCATTTTGGAGGAAACATACCGTTCTCAGGCCTCATTCAATGCTTGGATTGTTAATATAGGTTCATATGAACTTAAATTGTTCAAGCCAGAAATATATCTTCGTTATTTGGCAAAGATTTATACCGAACAAAGGCCGGTAGCTTTCTATGGTTTTGAAAATGACTATGGTTTGGAACATATATCTCTTTACATAACTGTTATTGGTTTTGTTTACATGACCTATATTTTCTTCATGAAAGACAAGATAAGCAGAGTATATAAAATCAGTTTCTTGATCTCTCTGATTTTCATGTTCTTTCCAATTTTCTCTTACGTATTTTCCGGAACTTTCGATAAACCGTATACTAGGTGGATAAACCTATTGCCAATAATAATGGTTATGGCTTTGGCTCATGTCTTTAATGAATATGGCTTTGAAAAAGTTAAAATGAAATACTTGACACCAATTATCTCGCTTATGTTATTGTTGGACGGATATCTTATTTATTATTACACCAAAAAGCTAGAGTTGGATGTTCATTATGCCGGTAGGGAAGCTATGACGGCAGACACTGTCTTGATGGGTATTGCGGCAGTTTACTTAATAATCTTGTTAGTTTTCGGTTGGCTAAAAAAACATACGGTAATAAAATGGTTTATTTGGATTGAAGTCATTATCGCCGTAGGTTATATCTATTCTGGTCCTTTTGCATTTCAGGGAAAGATTGAAACGTTTAGAGGCATGCATGAAGTCAATGATTTCTTGGTTGAAAATTTGGATAAGGATGAATTTTATCGTGTCTATGTCGATATAAGCCGATTCAAGGCAGAAGATACCAATTTTAACCGAATGACAGTTTTCCCAACCAATACAACAATTTTTCATTCCTGGACAGATTCGGAAACCAATGCCATTAGTAAGATGATATTTGGTTCCAATGAATATCAATCAAAAAGCAAAATGAATTATTTTGGCTATTACATCAATCATTTTTTGAGTTATAAATATATTTTGGTCGACGGACAATATGATTATGCTTTCGATGAGGATTATTTCACTTTGATAGCGTCTAATGATAAATTTAAATTATATGAACTTAATTACGCAACAAACTTTAAAGTATTTGATACCTATTTTAATTCCGACGATGATGATTCTGTGGGATATAATAGTTTAAACGATTTGAGTTCATCGCTTATTAGACAAAAAGCATTTGTGATGGCTGCGATAATTGATGTTGAAAAGGGATATGATATGGACCAGTACAATCTCAAGTATTTGGATAATCCAGACAATCAACCTCTAAAATCAATTTCGTCTTATAGAACCATAGTTGGTCAGAC
>JAQVFZ010000044.1 GCA_028697025.1 Candidatus Izemoplasmatales bacterium
GATGAATTGTTTAACCAGGAACAGGCCTACCGGCATAGCTATCAGCGGTAAGACCAGAACCAAGTAATTATCAATCAGGCCGGTTTTGGCAATTGTCAAGTAGCGAGGAATCGTTACGGCAATCGGTACAAACATCAAAGCCAGATTGTTGATTTCAAACAAAGTCTTTTTACCCTTGAATTTGAGTTTGGACATGGAGTAAGCAGCCATTGAAGTAATTAGAACTGATAAGAAAACCCCAATGACGGTAACCAAAACGCTGTTGAACAGGTATCGGCTGAAAGGAATTCCGGATTCCGCAGCCAAGGAAAATAAGTCGCGGAAATTGTCGAAGGTCGGTACCCTGACAAAGAATTTAGGCGGATAAGCGAAGAGTTCATTGCTTGGTTTAAATGCATGAGAAATGATGAAAATTATCGGTAGGGCAACAAATAGAGTCATTGGTATCAAGAATAAATAAAACTTGACTTGACTCTTGTGGAAGCGACTTGGATTGATTTTCATCCCTTGAAATGACGCCATCTACTTCACCTCCTAATCCCTTTCCCCAAAGAGCGACCAAGTCGCTTTGGATATTGAATAGATCAAGATTAAAAGCACCACGCTGATTGCGGAAGCATAACCCATCAGATAACGGATGAATCCGAAGTCTTCGATGTGGTTTACCAACAGTTGGCCGGCGTATTGCGGGGTAGGGTTTGCACCTGAAAGTTGAACGCCGATTGCGCCAACCTGGAAGGTGCCGACCACCGCCATAACGGCGCCGAACAACATCTGCGGTTTCATCGATGGAATGGTTATGTAAAATATTTCTTGCCAACGGTTTCTCAAACCATCGACATAAGCGGCTTCGTAAAGGGAAGGATCGATGTTCATAATCCCTGCCAACATTGCTAAAAAGCCGACACCCATACTACCCCACAGACTGACGACGATCATGATTGTCATCAAGTAATCGGGCGAGGTCAGAAATTGAATCGGTTCTTCAACGATGCCGATATTCAATAATAATGCATTTAAGTATCCGGTTGAATCACCAGAGAATAGCACAGTCCAAATGACACCCATGGCAATTCCGGCCGTCATTGAAGGGCTATAGAGAATAATTGCCAGGACAGTACGGCTTTTATGCGGCACTTGCGCCAACATCCAAGCCAGGATGAAACTCATCAGATAACCCACTGGCCCGACAATAAAGGCGAATTTGAATGTGTTAGGTAAAACGTATTGCATGAACACTTCGTCTCTAGTCAAGAGTTCGATATAGTTTTTCAGACCGATCAAGTCCGGTGTCTGAATTGTATTGAAATAAGTGAAAGATAAGACTATGGCGATGACAACAGGAATGATGATGAAGGTTGTAAATAAAATGACATATGGCGTAAAGAACCACGCCGGATGATTCATTCTTCTAATCATTGCCATCACCGTCTCTTTCTGTCAGCCAATCATCAATGTTATAGATGGTTGGCACTTTATAGTCTTTGACGATCACCCCGTCGACTACATAGCCGAATTCTTCCATTTTATAGAGAATTTCACGATTGGAGATTTTGGCAGCTTCATCAAGAGCGATTCTTGGATTGACGTCGTCGAAGACGATTTCATTCCAGGCATTACTTATTTCTCTTTCCACCATATAAGCTCCCGGAATTCTCGAAGCTTCCAAAGCGTATTCCCATTGATCCAAGATTACATTAATGTGTTCTTGAGGTAAAGGAAGTTGGGCAAATGCATCCATATTCGCTGTGTTCCAGAGATATTCGACACCATAAGTCGTTTGTAATCTCAAGGCAAACTGCGACTGGACATCAGTTGACATCCACCACTGTAAAAATTCCCAGGCATCTTCTTTTTCATCCGTATTGGAAAGGATCATCGAGGCTTGAGCACCGCTGGCAGCCCATCTTACAACTTCTCCACCTTCTTTTTCCACACCTGGATGCAAAGCGATGTTCCATTTACCGGCAATTTCCGGTGCGGCGATTGTCAGTTGCAGATAGGTACCCAAATCGCTGATACCTATCGGCAAAGTGCCATAACGGAAATGTTGATAAAAGTTTGGTATTTCTTTTGGTACGTTGTAGACGGTAAAGAGATCCGTCATTAGTCTCATGCCTTCCAAACTTTGATCGCTGTTGATTTCGGTAGAAATCCCATCCTCACTATATAAATTACCGTCAAATTGATAAATGAACGGCATTGTCGCAACGAATGGTTTAAAACCTCTGAACATTGACAAAGGCTCATAATAATTCATACCGTATCTTTGGAGCTGTGGCAAAATTTCGATAACCTCTGTCCAAGTGTCAGGCACTTCTAGGCCCAAGCCATCAACCAGAATATCCTCACGGTAGAAAGTAACCCAGAAGTTTTGTGTTTCCGGCAAGCCAAAGATACCGTCTTCAAAGGCATATGGAATCATTGCCCCTCGAGCAAAAAGCCCGACGGTTTCTTCATAGCCTTCAAATTGGCGCAAATCTAGACTTGCACCTCTGATGGCAAATTCATATGGTATCCAGTGGTTTACCCCAATTGCCACATCCGGTGAATTTCCGGCTGCGTTGGCGAGAATCAATTTATTTTCATCCGGCATCAATGATAATTGCACTTTTATGCCGGTATTGGCAGTGAAATCACTGTCAATCATGATTTGCATAATTTCAATATATTGTCTTGGATGATTGACCCAGACATCGATGACGCCTGTAGTAGATTCGGTTACTTGATAATTGCGTTTGGAAAAACTCAAGAAAAATCTTTTAATCGATTCGATATTCTTTTTGAAAAAATTAGCTTCTGCAGCCGGCAATTTTTCTTCGCCGGTCACATAAATGCTTTGAATGTCAAGACCGTTCTGCAGGAAGTTTTGAACAATCGAACCCAACATCTGTGCGGCTGATGTATTCCCATCTGCCAGCAACATCATTTTGCTAGGAATGATGTCCACGTCTTCTCTTAATTTCGTCAACTGTTCAATTGCCAGATTCAAATTGGTCAAAAGACCTGGATTTGCATGATGTGAATATGTTTTTAAATGTACCTCGATCCGGTTTAATTGTTCGAGCCATTTATCAAGTCTAATTTCAATATCAGGAATAAAATTAATCAATTTCCAAGTCCGGTATTGGTCAGGATTATTACCTGTCAACTTCTTTATTTTCAAACTCAAGTCTGTGATTTCGTCCATGATGCCGATGATGGTCTCATAGGCGTCCCGATATGGTTCAAGCACCACCCTTAAGCTTAAATCATGCAATCCGGCTTCAAGATAAAACATATAAGGTTCTTCATTGCCAAAAAGAAGATTCCGATAATCTTTTGTATAATGAAAAGCCAACATTGAAGCTTCCGCAAAAGGAACGGTGCCATCTATTGTAAGTTCACGAAAAACCGGCATCTGCATCAGGTAGGTTTGGCGATATTTCAAACCCAGGTAATAATAACCGGTTTCCGGAACATCTATTTCATAAGTAATTGCATAGTTTCCGCTGCGGAAACTATAGCCGTCCAGGGCGTTCAAGCGCATGGACTTGGTTTCATAAATCAATGCCGCCGGATCGCTTTCCGATCTAAGACGGATTGAAGGGGTATTTTTTGCTTTTAATTCGCTTGCAGATAACAGTATCTGTTGATTTTTGACTTCGCCTTGGTTTAATTCCAAGTAATCTTCATAAGCAATGAGGTTTTCCGGCGAGGTCAATCGAACTGAACCCAAGATAATCTCTCCAGTTTTTATTTTGAAACTGATGGTGTTAGTTCCCGAATTCAATTGATAAACCAAAGGTTCGCGGTTTAGCGCGGTTGTGTCATAAAAATTTGAAGTTTGGATTTGAACTGCTTTTTTCGAACTTGGCATTACTTCATTGCCATAACGATCAAGCATGAACTCCTCTGTCTCAAACTCCCAAATTGCTGATAATTTGATAGATTCCGATTCATAAAACGGTAATAAATCATTGATTTTTATCGCTAATTCAGCGGGAAGAATTCCCGATGATATGTCGATATAGTCAACTTCAATATTATAAAGACCCGCATCAGGCAGGTTGACGGTGATAGTGAACTCCTCACCGTTATTCAGATAAGTCATCGGCGAGGAATAGCCATAGTCAATACCGCTGAAAGTATCGATAAAAAGTTCATCAGCGGTAAATTCAAGATTTTGAACTGCAGGGTCTGCGGTGTATTCTTTTTTCACCTGAACATATTTGTCCCCGGCAAAATCAGCAATCACACCCATCTCGGTCGCAAAATCCTTGTAATCAATATTTTCTTTTCGATTCAATAATAAGATAACCAACACAAACAATACCAAGACTGAAGCGATGACTATCTTTTTGACTATGGCTCTTTTTCCTGCCATGTGACTCTCCCCCTTAAAGTAACAAAGTTTGATTTTTAACTGAAAATTCAAACTTTGTTTTAAGTAAAATTAATTAAAATTATCCTGCCAAAGCTTCCTCTATCATTTGGTTGATTTGTTCTTCCCATTCAGGAGCGAATACTTCTGGCGTTACCAAACCATTGTTGATTCTATTCCAATAATCGTTTTCTTCGTTACCAACCCATTCCCAGAAAGCTTTGTATCCAGGAAGCCATTTGTCAGTATCTGGTTTTCCGTATGGCAATAATTCAACATTTTCTTGCAAACCCGGAACTAATGCAGTAAAATCTTCAATTTCAGTCCAAACTTCCGGAATATCAGAAACAGGGAAACGGTCGATCATCAAATCGCCACGATCTTTCATGGCTTGTAATCTTACCGCCCATCCTTCTCTGCCGAAAGTCATCCATTTAGCCAACATATATGCTTCTACTGGATTTTCAGTTTGCGAAGATACTACTTGATAGTCAAGAATTGTTGGAGGGAATTGTCCGGCTGCACCGCCAGGGTAAGGCCAAAATCCAACTTCAATACTATGTTCAGTGAACATGCCATCAATCATCCAAAGATTCCAAGAACCATCAATTTTTAGACCAATTTTGCCAACATACCATGGCCAAACATCTCCGAGAATCGCCATTTCTTCTTCTGTGAATGCCGCAACTACGTTTTCAGCCATCAAATCAAGTTTAAGGTTATAAGCATCAATCCAAGCCTGGGATGTGAAATTGAATCTTTCGCCGTCCCAAGTGTTGTATCCAACTTCAGCATAATCTTGCATTGGGAAAGTAGTTTCAAAATCCAAAGAGCCGTACCAAGGATCGATACCATAAACATAATCTGTTTTACCAACCTGGCGAATTTCCCTTGCTAAATCGATAAATTCAGTATAACTCCAGTCATAATCAGGTAATGTAATGTTATAAGTATCGAGTAAGGTCATATTAACGAAAATACCTTTAATGAATTGGAAAGATGGAACTGCATAACGTGAACCGTTATAGATTGCAGTAGCGGCGATATTCGGATAGACCAAATCTGTTTCCGGGTCATTATCCCAGTACTCTGTAATATCCAATAACATGCCGTTGTAATAACCTGTAGGAACATTGTCGATTGCAAATACGTCAGGCAAAACTCCAGCTGCTTGTGCATTCAGCAAGTTTCCGGTGAATTCAGCGCCTGAGCCTGTAATGTCTTGACGAAGTTCCACAGTTATATTAGGATACTTCGCTTCAAAAGCGTCGATTAATATTTGATTCAATTCTGCGTCGCCCCAATCCGCATAGGATAAGACGATTTCTTTAGTAGGGATATATTCTGTGGTAGTTGCGCCTGTTGTAGTAGGCCCTGTAGTGATAAGTCCGGTAGTCGGTGCCGCCGTAGTCGGCTGAGCCGTTGTAGGCGCAACGGTTGTAGGAGCGGCTGTCGTCGGTGCCATCGTAGTGGTTTTATCACAAGCTGCGAGCGCAAATGCGAACAATCCCAAAACCATTATTAATACTAATTTTTTCATTTGTTTTCTCCTTTCTTTTTAAATGGCAGAACTTCTTGTTCCACCATCTTTCTAAATGACCACCCAGGATGAGTTTTTTCTGCTTGTTCACTTAGTTTGTAACTCCAGAAAAACCAGCCATCAGCTTCTTCGAAAGCCAGTAGCAGGATATTTCCCAGCAAACGGTGATATGAGTCTTTTTGCACCTCATCTTTTGCTTGCTGCAGGCTGTTAAAGGATATTCCTACTGACCATTCACCGACAATCAAAGGCACTATCTTTTTAATTTCCCTGATTTTTTCCATTCGCTTTTCAATTACGAATTCCGCAAGCTTAAAAATGCTGGCTTCACGAGATATTTCACCAAAAACCTGGTACATATGTGTATCCAAATAGATGTTTTCAAATTTATTCTTTGTAAAGAAGTCTTCCCATTGATCAATTCGAAAAGCGTCATGGAAGACAATAGCTACGTTGTTACCGATTTTATTTCTAATCAGTTTGTAACCTTGAAGATAAAAATCTCTGATGATTTTCATATCGATGGTCGCATGCGGTTCATTTAGCAATTGAATGGCAGATAACTCTTTTTCTTTACCATAAACATCGCATAATTCACCGATAAAATCAATAGTTTCATCGATATTTTTTTTATCTTTATGCCACTCCATGATTCCCGATAGACCGCCGTTGTCAAAGCCGTTTTGGCAGCCTTTGGCTGCATGAACGTCCAACATAATCTTTAAACCATGTTTTTTCGCCCATGAAAAAGCTTTGTCAAGATAGTTTTTAGCTGAATAATATGGATAATCGGCTTTAAAAAGCCAATGGCCAACTGGGATTCTTACAGTGTCGATGCCATGTTCTTTTATCCAGATAAAATCAGTTTCAGTAATAAATGTATCCCGATGTTTCTTTAACATTTCTTCAGGATTTTCAACTGCTTTAAGTAAATTGAATTCATCTTCAGCGTTGGTGTTTTGATAAAGTTCAGGAGTCATCCATTTTTCAAGAACCAACCAACCGCCTAGATTTAATCCTCTGATAGTTTTCATAAACCCTCCAAGGAGAGAAGGGCACAGGCTTGTCCTATGCCCTGATAAATTCCTAGTTTTATAATATTATGCAACAATGTATTGAACTGCTGATGAAACTTCTGAGTCAGTAAAATCTACATCATCACCAATAGCAATGATAGTAATGTCATAAGTACCAGTAGTTAATCCTAATGTCGTTAAATCTAAACTGTATGTTCCGCCAGCTACGATAACTGGAGAACTTGCGTAATCAGTGATATAAACTTCAAAGCTAGAAGCGTCTGGTTGTGCACCCCAAGCTAGAATTCCATCGTTAATAACAATACCGAATGGAGTTGCTAGTTGAGTAGGGCCAGCAGATACGATATATTCAAAAGCGCCTGTCAATTCTGAATCTAAATAATTTACACCATCACCGATAGCTTTAATGGTAATTGAATATGTACCTGGTTCTAATGCCAAAGCTTCTAAATTGAAGAAATAATTGCCAGCAGCTACGGCAAATGGTGAACCAACTACACCGTCGATATATACTTCAAAGCCTGTAGCTTCCGGAATAGCTCCCCATACTATTTGTGTAGGTTGAACAACAACTCCAAACGGAGTGGCTAGTTTAGGAATAACATTACCATAAGCCCAGCCATGAAGAACCAATGTTCCGGCTTGAGTAGTTTGATAGTTGAAAATAACGATTAAATTCAAAGCGTCTCTTTGCGCTTCAGTCAATGAAGAAAGATCTAATGTTATTTCTTCTTGTGCCCCTGTAGCTGTAAAGACGATTTCCTTGAATTGTCCGCCACCTTCGAATTTAAATAGATATTCATGTCCAGCGGTTCCGGTAATTGTAAAGACGATTGCATTGTTAGTGCCATCGAATTCAGGTAATAAACCTTGAACATTACTACCCCAAGGATTTGCATCTCCAGCTACATAAGTAATAGTTTTTTCAGTTTCAGTTTCTTCTAAAGTCATTGTGCCATATGCTGTCCAGACTTCTTCAGTAGGAACTACTGGATCTTCTTCAAGCGGATTAAAAGTTCTATAGAACGAGATAGATTCAAATGTAACTAATGCCGGCACTGAAGCAGCACTGATATTACCTAATTCAAAGTCTAATTTTCCTAAAGAAGCAGTTCCGGAGTAAATGAATGTATATGTATAAACTGCAAATTCTGTTGTCAAATCGAATGTCTTTCTAAATTCACCGCCTGCGATCAAGACAAAATTGATATCTCTAGCCACTGATGATTTAGCGACAAATGCCATTGTATAAGTTGCGCCTTCTACTAATGCAACATTATCCTGGAATAATTGAACTGACCAGTTGTCTAAACTTATAGCTGTCACATCAACTAGTAATTGACCGTCTACTTGCGAAATTGTAGCTCCACCAAAAGGTTCTGCATAATCTCTAAACCAGACATTCCAACCGACTACTTGGTCAAAAGTACCGTTAACAACTTGATTTGAACCAACCACTACGACGTCACTTTCAACTTCTTCAAATTTGATGTTGTCGAATGTAACTATGCCAGCTACTGATGCGCCAATTAATCCTAATTCAAAGTCTAATTTTCCTGCACTAGATGTTCCTTCATACAAGAAATCAAATGAATGAGTAGCCATTGTTGCAGTCAACTCAAATGTTTCAAAGTTTTCTGCGCCATTGCCGTCAATTAGTTTCGCATTGATAAAGCGTACTGTATCTGCCTTAGCGTCAAATGTAACTCTATAAGTTTTGCCTGCTTCTAAAACTAAACCTTCTTGGAATAATTGGATTGCCCAATTAGCTTCACCAAGCTTATCTGTTGTAACAACATATTGACCATCAACGATTGAACTTGTTACTACAGGTGCATCGCCCCAATTTTGTGACCATACGTTCCAACCGTTATTAGTGAAGTCGCCATTGACTACTAGAGCATCTTGTTCAAGAATACCTAGTTCGACATTGTCGATTGTTACAGTTGAAGCTGCATAATTAGCCATTTGTCCAAACAAGAATAATACTCTTTCAGTTGTTGTAGAATCTTTTTCATATGTGAAAATGAATGAGTAAGACGCTTCTTCTGTGCCTAAGGAAAATGTTGCGAAATAATTATCTGAAACTTTAGCTTCGATATCTCTAGCTACTGTTGAACTAGCAGAGAATGAAAGTTTATAAGTTTCTCCAGGTACTAAAGTTATACCTTTTTGTTTTAACATTAAGCCCCAGTCATTATTTCCCGGTGCTGTTACTTCGATTACCGCCTTGCCATCAACTACTGTAAATGTAGCAGCTGCGCCGTCCCAACCTGCGGTATATTGATACCAGATTTCTGGAGCGGTAATATCTGCGTATCCGTTTTCTTCAGT
>JAQVFZ010000045.1 GCA_028697025.1 Candidatus Izemoplasmatales bacterium
GGTGGGCTCATTGGCCAGTGCTGCGAAGTCATCTCCCAACTTGGAATTAATGATGCCCTTAAGCTTATCTATGGCGTTTGTATTGAGCTTCTCGGCTCTGGGCATGTCACTCAGCATCTTGATGGCAAGTCGTGAGGCATCTTTGATCTCGGTTTTCCAGGCATTGTTGAGGACCCGGTAATACTCAAGCATGAGCTTATCATAGTATGTCATAACTGGATACCTGCCTTCGCAGGTATGACGAACCTCCGGACTTTCACCCTGTTCCTGCCGATATCGTATTCGGAGAAGCGTTCCAAACAACCTGCCAGAGCATCACAACCATCGATATAGCCATCAGGATAAGTGAGGAACTGGGATATCAGGGTGGGTGTATCTTGCCCCTCGGGGAAGAGCACTTTGGTAATTTCGATGATAGTCTCGGTTCTCTCAATACGGAGGTTCTTGTTGTCTTTGTTATCAATGCGTTTGATTCTATGGCTTATTGGTGGCAGATGGTTATCAGTTGCCCATCTGTCGAAGTCAACCAAGATACGAGCCTGTCCGTAGGTGGTTTCACAGGCAGCTCTGGCTTTCACCCGGTAGGTGCGATCTAGCTCCTGATAGGCATCATAGTAGTATCTGAAGAACTTAGTGTTCTCGGTCTGTCTTATCCAGACATGAAGCACGTAGAAACGATTACCATCATAGCCTATGGATATAACAGCTTTGAAACAGCCCTTCTCTCCCCAGGCCGGGTCAGCGTAGAGCCAGACCCGCTTCATCTGAGATGGTTCTGGTAGGGTCCTGTACTTGGTGAACCAATGGTTCTTGAAGATGTTGCCTTCAATGACAGGCTGTCCAAGCATCTCCCTTTGATATCCGGTCATACCGAACTTGGCTCTCAGGTTTGGCAGAGTGGCAGTGGGGTACTGAGCCTCCCAGATGGACTTGCCATGCTGATCTTCAAGCGAGAAGCGTAAAATCGCTTTCTGGTGCGTTTTCAGGACTGACTGGTATCCCAAGTCCAAATCGGGATTATCGACTCGCATTTCGCTTAATATGAGTTCCTGAAACTGGCAGATCGCATAGTTGGGATGCACCAGGTTACCGAGCCAGATGATGCGGCCGCTACCCTCGGGTGCAAGTGCTCCGGCAAGCTCTTGGGAGATCTTCTCCATACGCCTCTTACCGATGGACTGGTTACCCATGTTCTCTTCTTTATCGATATCATCACAGACTATCAGTCCGGGCCGTTTGGCTGTCTTGGGATTGATGGTTCCTCTATGACTCTGCTTGATACTCCTGGCTCTGATCCTGGCTTTATTCTTGAGATAGAAGTCCAGATCGAAGGCATCCACAGGCTGCAGCTCAGGATAGTCGATGGTGAGTCGCTTATTATTCTGCAGTTCGTGTAAGGTAAACGCTGACCTCTCCTGTGCCAGATCTATGTCTGCGGCGGTATGGATCACATAGCGTTCACCTTTGATGATCATCCAGATGGGATAAACCACTCCCATGAGTACCGTTTTGCCCAGCCCACGGAAACCGGTGATGGCGATGATGCCTGAGCCCTTATCAGTCTCATCGAACATGGTCTCATGCGCTGGGCAAAAGGGTAGTGGGAAGATATGCGGGAAATAGGTATGGCAGAAGAACGAGAAGGCATCCCATCCCTCTGCTGTGGTGCGTTTTATCCTCTCAGCTCTGGCTTCAGGATTGTCGTCTATAAAAGGCAAGACGGAGATCGTTTTGGATGCGATCTCCGCCAGTGCTTTGTTATGCCGTTGAATGAACTTCTTAGACATAACCTGATTCCGGAGGCCGTATGCAGGCCGGAAGGAGCCGGGGAGCCGGAGGCGACGGCTCCCCGTTTTGGAGGGTAGGCTGTCGTGGGGCCGGAGGGAGTAGCCCCACTCGTTGGAGGGTAGGCAGGATGGTTTGAGAGGTGGGTTTGGAGGCAACCATGTCCGTGGCTGTAAATCTATCCATTTCTTGTTCTTAAATACTCGGCCAAGTCAATCACGATGCTCTGGAACTGCTTAAGCAAGGTCTCGTGACCCTTCTCGATCATGAAGTCGGTCACCTGATCCAGGAAGCGCACGATATAGTCGTTCAACTCCTTGGATGGCTCGGAGTCCTTCTGGTTCTGTTTGATCAGGCTTACAAGGCTTTGTAATGCTGTATCAGCAGGGTTCTTGGCATATTCACGCAGTGCCTGGATGAGCGCTTTCTTGCGGGCCAAGCTGATCTCATGGTCGAGCTTGCGCTCTTCTTTGAACAGCTCATCCCACTTACCCTGTTTGATCCACTTGCGGACGGTGATGTCGGAAACTCCGAAGATCATCGCCAGCTCAGTGGGTTCTGTCTTGCCGTTCATATAGGCTTCTTTGCAGTTGTCCCGCTTGATGCGGAACTCCAGGGCGTTACTCATACTCAGGTCGAACCTTGTGTCTGTCCAGGTAGGCGTTCAGGTCTTTGCCTTTGCAGCGCAGTTGACCATTCTCTTTGGTTCTGAAGGCAGGCAGAGGATTCTCGATGTCCCGTATCCAGCGGTAAACACTGGAACGGTCGACCCGGAGGATATCGGCTATCTCATCCGTGCGGTAGTTGCGCTCATCATTGAACACGTTCATCGGTCTTATCTCCTCTGCTGAATTCTTATTCATAGATGCCATAGTTCATTCTCCCGTATTTCTTTCAATCCCGTTTGCATAAGGATACCAATGTATCGCTTATAAGGCTGTAAAGTTGAGCACAATCATCTTGTACTCACCCTGCTCATCTCTCTCATAGAAGGATACATACTGCTTGGTGGATACGACCCGGATGGCCTTGTCGATCAGGTCCATCGCTTCCTTCCACTTGATGTCTTTGATGTTGTACTTCCTTAGCGCCAGGATGCGGTGCTTGGCGATCTCGCCTTTCTTATCCACCTGGAAGGCTTCATTGATGATCGCCCTCAGATTGGCATTGGAGTCGGCAGACCAGTCCTTGAGGCACTCATCGATCTTCTGCTTGGCAAGCTGCAGTTCCAGCCCAAACTCGATGCGTTCCTTGAACCTGATTTCGATCTTGTACTGACCGTCAAAGCTGGTGAACCCGGCATTACCCTTCCAGGTGAGTTCACTTTGTTTGGCGATGTATTCCAGATAGTCCTGTATCTCTTCATAGAGCTTGATCTTATCAGCTTTGATGCGCTTATGCAGACGCTTAACCCGGTCCAGGGTCCTGTTGACCACTGCATCTTGTTTCAGCATTTCGGGGCGGATGACAGATACCGGGATGGCTCTGCCCTGAGCATCAATCTTCGTACGTTCAATGGGGGGCTTGTCAGTTGGGTTCTTACCCATGGGGATTCTCCTTATGGTCTTTATTGGTTTGTTTCTTCACATAGTACTGGAACATGGCGATGACCGCCCGGCGCTCTTTCTTGGTGAGCAGGTTCCAGTGGCTTTTCCGATAATGGATTAGTAAATAGGCTCGCAGGTCGTTGTCTGTCCAGTTAGCCTGTTTCATCAGAGAGAACATGTATCTGCCCTGCTTGTCATAAGTGAACTCGTAGGGACGTCCATGTTTACGGTAGTTGATCATGATTGATTTCAGTTCCAGGAGCCGCTCTTCCGGCAGTGCCCGTAGCGACTCACCGAAGCCAAGACCATTCATGATGAACTTGAAGCCCTCTACAGGCCAGTGGAACTTCCTGACCCTGAGGGCATGGATTTCCTGACGTAGTTTCCGTTCTCGCAGTTCCTGTGTCATAGAATGTCTCCTGTATACTTACTTAGTTGCTGTTGTTGCCCATACTCTCTTGGGCTTTTTTCTTGCTGCGCTTAAGCTGATTGCGCTGCCACCTGGCTTCAGCTTCGGCTATCTGGTACTCATGCTGCAGCTTGAGCATTTTCATGGCTTGCTTGCGCTCCTTCCTGCTCATGGTCTCGAAGTTCCGGGTAAGCTCAAGTATGTGGTTCTGCTGCCTGTTCATGCGCCTGATCTGGGCTTGGATGGCACGCTTTTCCTTTTCCTCCGGACTGAGGGGAGGTCGCAACTCACCCAGGATACCGGGCTTGATCACCTTGCCGATCTCGCAGATATTGTCCCGGCTCAGAACCACATAGACATAGTCCCGCATCCCGAGCAGTCCCATCGAGGCCAGCGCTTCCATATAGACGAAAGCCCACTGCCTGCTGCGTCCGCAGGCAATGGCAACCGATCTGATCGATGTGAACTTACCTTGCTCAATCAGATCTAACAATGCTGAGGCTGCGGCAGGATCAAAGCGCCAGCTTCCCTTCTGCTGATAGCATACTACGGGATTGAAGCGGTTGTTACGCACCATGATGCCCTCGCTGGCATCGATGTATTTGAGAGTTTCGTCCGCAATCAGCTTCTTGATGATGGGTTTTACCTTGCCGATCTCCAGGGCCGTCATCTCCGCCACCACTTCTATGGTAAAAGGGCGGGTGTACTGGTAGATGAAGTTCTCGATGATCTCTCTCATAAAGCCCTTCCCAAGTCCATACCTGAGATATCGGCATCCGGACAGGACTGGCAGATCGATTCGATGATATACATCACCTTCATGGCTTTGTGCAGGTTACCGCCTCTGTTGAAGTCGATCTTCTCCACCACCTCATCAGTGACCTCAATATCCATAACCTCGCGGGCTACCATACCAATATCCTGCTTGCTGAGGAACTGGAACTCATAGAAGTAGTTGCAGCGGTCGAAGTAGTGGGCATTGATCTGCGAGAGGCGGTCTCTAGCTCCCTGCATGCCCACCAGGATCACCACTGTCAGGGTCACATCCACGATGTCTCGGATCGCACCCAGGAGCTTTTCGTGGGAGAAGGCATAGTCGATCTCATCGATCACGATCACCGTATCCTTGTGATCTTCCAGGATATGGAGGATAAGCTGCAGCAGGTTGTTTGCCGATCCGGTCGGGATAAAGGCTCCCAAGCGGAACTTGCGGTACAGTGCGCTTAATAGCGCCACCATAAAGGCCTTGGGAGTAGTGGTGGACTCCAGACGCAGGTAGATGTATCCTCGCTGGAAAGCCATCCTTTGGGCATAAGTGGTCTTACCGAGCCCGGGTGCTCCATAGAGCATACCCAATCCCACCATCTCCCGCTTGGGACGGTTAATCAGGAAGCGGATGCACTCATCGGCTTCGATTACGTTGTTGATCTGGACAAGTTTGTTCTCTTTCATCATTCTCCTCCTTTATTTGATCCCAGCCCGCTTGAGCATCTCTTCAAAGCTCTTGGGCCTGGGTTTGATGTCGCTGTTGACTGATTGGCTGATATCGCTTTCTGGATTGTTTGATTCTTGGGTTACCTCTATCTTAACAGTGGGCTTGATATCAATTACATCCTCGTTTATCGGCTCAAGCTGGGGCAGGTTCTTGAGCATCTGCTTTTCCATCGCGTGGATGGCTTCATCCCTGCCGGGCTTGGGAGCTTCGATCATGGGCGGCTGCTTGAAGATGGGGTTCTCGGTGAGCATCTGAGCGTTACGCAGTGGGATAATCAGCCTGTCGACTGCGATCTGAGCCTGCTTTACCACCATCCTGGTGCGCTGTTCGGTGCGTCGCTGCAGCTTCTTGATCTCACTGTATTCCTTCTTGAGTTCCTTAAAAGAGGTGGCTTCATCCTCGGCCAGTTGCACCATCGGATGCTGGGTTCGCCTTAGCTCAGCCTGGCAGAGGTATTTGTCATGGGTGTCATAGACCAGTATCCATCTGGCATCGCCCAGATCGTAGCGGATGATCACGTCCTTGCCGATGTGGTTCATCAGTTCCACATTCCAGTAGAGCAGCTTATCGAGCCAGATGCCATTGTTGCGGATACGCTTACGCTCCGCGCTGAGCAGCATGTTGTTGAGCTTGCCGGGTTCCACGATCCTGCCTTCCGGTAGAGTGGAAGAACTGAAGATCTGCCAGGGCGTCTTGCCGTTTAATCCGGAGTGGGGATGCTCACCATAGATGTGTCTTATATAGTAGGCGATCATCTGCATCGTCTCTTCAATCGTAGGCGGCTTGGCCTCGAACAGCTTCTTTGCCCACTTCTCGTTACGCATCAGGATCGAGGGTTTGTCTGCAACTGATGAACCCCGGAAGCTGCTGATGAAGCGTTCAAACTGATCCTGGAAGGTCCGGAAGAACCGCTCGATCACCTTGGCTTTGGCATTGTAGCTCTTGGCGAATACAGCCTTGATCCCCAGCCTGGGGAAGATACCGCAGAGCTCCTGCTCCAGATCGTGGTTTTCCCAGCCCTCATGAAACAGCTTGCTCTTGAAGGCCTTGCCGTTATCCAGATAAACTTTCTCAGGCAGGGCTCCCCAGTTGAGGAAGCCATTTCTGAAGGCTACCTGGATATGGTGGCTGTCTTCAGTAAAGGCGAGTGAAGCACCCACCGGATATCTTGATGCCCAGTCGAAGACCATGATCATGGTCATGCGTTGGGCTTTCCCCGTCTTGGGATTCATGATATCGAAGGCGAGGTTATGCCCATCGGCTACCCAGACATCCCCCACATTGAGGAGGCTGGCATCTCTGATGATGGTCTTGACGATTGTCTCAGCCACTGCCTTGCTACCCTTTCTGGCCTGTACCCAGATCGCCTGGTTATTGGCTTCCCAGTCCTTGCACCATCTGCGCAGAGTAGGTTCACTGGAGGGCGAGGACAAGAGCTCCCGCCGGGCTGCGTCTTTCAAACTGCCTACCGCCGTGGAGATCTTGATGTTGTTGGGATTCAAGAGCAGATTGAGCAGATAGTTCTGTTCGATAAAGGTGACCTTGCGTCCCCGGCTCTGGTTCTTGCCCTTATGCAGCAAGGAGTACATATCATGGTTGTTTTCCAGATAGCGTTCCAGCCAACCTCGGAGAGATCTCTCACTGCGGCTGCCCAAGGCTTGATACAGCTCAGGGACGAGGGCCTGGCGGTTATACTCCTCTGTGATCAGCTTCCACTCCTCGATCCTGGAACTGCATTGCTCCAGGCGGTAGAGCACCGTCGAGCAGAACTGCCCATAGAGCCTTGCTTCGTTTTCATACTTGTATGGTATATACTCGGGAGGCGTCAGATCAATATAGTCATCCGGATTGCGTTCCCGGTAGCGGGGTCCGCTGACCGGGACGGGTTTATCGATGCTGCTACCGGTTTCATCACTATCTTCAGTGTCCTTATCCAAGACCGGCTCTTCAGGCTTCGTGATCGTGAACGTCACCGGTGCGACTGTCTGCTTGCTCCCGGTTACCACATAGCTGTGATAGAACTCAGCGTATTCAGAACTGCTGGCTTTATAGAAGCTCATCCGATCCTCCTGATAGTCCGCTCTCCACTGGAGCATACCCATAGACCAGGGCTCCGGTGATGATCCTGCCATCCACTTCGATCTGCGCTTCCAGATACTCGCTCGGTGTGACACCGTGAGTCTCGCAGTCATGAATCTCCAAATCATATATCTCAGGGTTAGTCAGCACAAAGGTCTTGCAGATGTTGCGCTGCCCGGACTTCACCAACTGCTTGTGAGTCAGCATCCGTTGCCCGGTTATGTATCTCCAGACTGTCCGATTCGAACAGCCCTTCAGTTCAGCCACCCTTTCAATGGTAAGCCAGATTGCCTTGATCGTCTCTTTGCTCATTCTAAGTCTCGCTATATAGATTCCACTCTGAATAACCGTCGCTGTGACAAATCTGTCAGGTTTGCGTGTCACACCGAGCACTTTCCTCTTTGTCACACCGTCGCTCGGTGTGACATGCCTTAAAATTGTTCTCGTTAATAGCTTTAACTGCTGCGATTCCCGTTTGGGCTTCGGTGTGACACAGGTCACTGCCGGTTTTTTGTCACACTGTGACATTTTACCCAGCTCCTGGCCAGGCTCGTAAGTAGTCGCTTTCATAAGCGCCTCCCGCTTTTGTTATTGTGGTGCTACTGCACACAATCGCAATAACTTGGGAAGTCCTTTCTGCGAAAACTGGAACTTGGTTTGAACCTCGCAGCACCGGCGGAATATTCCGCCGTAAAATCACCCTATGAATAATTAGTCTTGACATAACGCAGCGGTTATTTAGCGTTGCGCACAGATACATAATGATACCCATACGGTTATTGTCAATGCTAAAATGTGCCCTAAGGGGGATGGAATGAACATAATGACGATCGGCGACCGCATCCAAACGCTGATGAAATCAATGAATATGAAGCAGTGGGAGTTCGCAGAAAAATTTGGCGTTTCCAAGAACTCAGTGATCAGATACAAGACTAATAATCGCCTGCCCGACCCCGATTTTCTGCTCAAATTGGCAGAAGAAAAAGTGAATATCAACTGGGTTTTGAAGGGTGAAGGACCGATGATGATCCCTGGCCCCTGGGAGCAGGATACTGCCATCCGGCGCAACCAGCGTTACCAGATCGTCAGTGGCAGGCAGCTCCTAATTGACGAATATGGGGATACTTACATTCGCTCCACAGTCTTCCCGATCCTGGCGGAAATTTCCGCCGGAGCCCCCATGGAAGCAGTGGATGATCGGGATTCCCGCAAACAGATTGAAATACCGGATAGTTACATTCCCAGTGGCGCATCCAACTACATGGCCTTCCAGGTAAATGGAGACAGCATGGCTCCGCAGATCAAGAATGCCGATATCGTCCTGATCCACAAGACTATAGACTGGGATAATGCCAATGGGAAGATCTGTGCCGTGCGGGTCGATGGAGGTATCACTCTAAAACGGGTAAAGCTAGATCACAAAAGGGCTGCGCTGGTACTCGAACCCCTCAATTTGGACTTTAAACCTCTGATATTGGACGGGGATCAGACGAGTGACATTTTTCTGATCGGCACACTCGCTGTCCACCTGCAGCTTTGCTGAAACACAGTAAACACTTGAATTACAGGAATATCCGAAACCAGTCCAAAATCGGCGCTTATTTGCAGAAACGGTGATCAAAAAAGTCCAAAAACGTCCAAACGACGCTGTGACACAGTCTAAAACCAGTCCGCTATAAATCCCCACCAATCAAAGTCTTATCCCCACTTGTCACACCGACGCCCATTTGCAGTTTTGGGTGACTCTTTACACTAAAATCTAAGGACTGGGTATGATAAATAGTTTTCTGAAATTAACTCTTGACAGATATTATCGTTCTTTTATAGGTCAAATAATAGTCAAATCATATAAATATCGAGGTGAAGCATGAGTGAAAAGAGTAATTTTATAACGATACAGGACATTCTGAGTATTAAAGGAGCT
>JAQVFZ010000046.1 GCA_028697025.1 Candidatus Izemoplasmatales bacterium
ATTGCCTTAGTTGCCAAAGACGAGAGCGAAGAAGATGACGTCTCGGAAGAAAATCAACATATCGAAATCGAGGATGAATCAATAAATAACGCTAAAACAGAAGACTTTTCAATAGATGAGTTAGATGAAGTGGTTATTGAAGAAGATTCAGATGAAAAAAACGAAGTTGATGAATTGGAAGAAATATTAAACAATACATATTAAAAAGAGTAGGCTGATCTCCAGCCTACTCTTTTACTTATTTTCGTTTTTATTTATTATCCCAATGCCACGTCAAGCATCATCATTACAGAGAATCCGATCATCGCTCCAATAGTTGCGATTTTTGTTGTTTTCATCATTTGTGATTCCGGTATCAATTCTTCGATGACTACGTAAATCATCGCCCCAGCGGCAAACGACAGAGCATAAGGCAAAATATTTCTCATTGTTAATGCTAGAGCGGCACCCAATACCCCTGCTATAGGTTCTACCATTCCACTAAATTGACCAATTGCGAAAGCTTTTTTCTTTGACATGCCTTCTCGATGGAGCGGAACGCTGACAGCGGTTCCTTCCGGAAGATTTTGAATGCCAATCCCGATTGCAAGTGCAATGGCTGCACCAATTGAAGCTCCTGGTATTCCTGCAGCAGCTGCACCAAAAGCAACGCCTACAGCCAAACCTTCAGGTAAATTATGTAAGGTTATTGATAGAACCAAAAGAACAGATCTTCTCCACTTGCTTGGCAATCCTTCTGCGTGATGCGATTCCACATGAACGTGTGGTAATAATTTGTCGACAAGCATCAAAAAAGCCCCTCCGGAGATGAAGCCGATTACGGCTGGAACCCAAGGAATCATTCCAATTTCTTCAGCCAGCTCAATTCCTGGATTCAACAAACTCCAGAATGAAGCAGCTATCATTACTCCGGCACTGAACCCAAGCATTCCGTTCATAAAAGACTGGTTCATGTTCTTGAATAAAAAAACCAATCCAGATCCCAGAGCCGTCATGGAATAGGTAAACATCGTTCCTATTAACGCTGCCAATATAGGATTTATATTAGTAAAAAAATCTATCATAGATGTATCCTCCTATTGAATACATTATATCATTATCTGTTTTATTTTATAATAAAAAATGTTTACCTATATACTTTTGATATTCATTTTGTCGATATTTTTTTATAATATATAAAAATCTGTATGTATTGAATCTGCAATAATTATTACTTCTTGTATAAATTAAATTATGTTTGCCGGCAGATAGGCTATAAGCTTTAATTCTGCCGAAATCATCGGCTCTATGAATGAGTATATTCAATGCTTCGTCCATTCTCTGATCATATGCATAATCAAAGTAGCTCATCAAAAACAACGCTCTCATGATATCGTATTTCCATCCATATGGAAACGGACACTTTAACATATCCTCATGAATAATTTTTCCAGTAGAAACGGATCTAAATAACCTTTTGGTTAATATATATTCAATACATTGTTTTGTAGCTAGTTCTATTTCCCTAGCACGATAAAGGTTATTGTTTTCGCGATAAGATGCAAAAGCATCCAATACCGATACTGTCGTATGAAGAGACGATTGTTTTGGAAATGGTTTTCTTTCCCATGCGCAGTTGAACCCTCCGTCTTTCATTTGGTGTTCAATAATGTAATCAATCATTTCCCTGTTTATATTATCGTCAATTTTGGCTTCCAATCGTATTTTAAGAATCATTGAGACAACACATAAATCCTGATGTCGATACGCTCTTACCTTACCCAAAGGTTTCCACATCTCTTCCGTAAGTCTAGTGATGGAATTGCTTAGCCTAATGTCGCTTAAATCAACTCCTAATTGGCATAATTCCCAAAGGGTATAATGAGTCGAAGTATATTTGGGAGAATAAATGCCATTATCCCATAAATCGGTCTGCAAATCTTTTCGGTTCAAGATGAAATTTGCGATACCTTGATCGAGCAATCTAGATTGTAAAAATTGTAGTTCCTCTTTGTTGGTTTTTAGCAAATTCTTTTTAACTAAATAAACCAATGATTCATCGCCTTGTAAAACCCACTCGATTACATTCATATATAAACTCCTTATGAAGTAATTATATACTCAATACAGATCCCAATCAATTGCTATAAAAGAAAAAACGCCAATAAATGGCGTTTTATTTTATGTCTGGCGGAGTAAGAGAGATTCGAACTCTCGCGCCGGTTTCCCGACCTACACCCTTAGCAGGGGCGCCTCTTCGGCCTCTTGAGTATTACTCCATTTTTAACAGCCAGCCATTTAATATTACTAGATTTAAGGCTGACTGTCAAGATTTTTTTAACTTATATAGGTTTCTGGTTGTTTCACTTCATCTTCAATATGTTTAGGTAATTCCTTCTCAACTTTTGGATCTTTTGCTTTTTCCTTAGATTGATTAATTGTTTTTTGATATTCTCGATATTTACGATAACCGCCATATCCATCGAAACCTAAATACACCGCTCCGCCTATCGCAATAAACAAGAATATCCAACCAATCGTTTTAGCTTCAAACCCTTCGAGCACCGCAAAAACAGCACCCAAAGTCAAAGCTACAATATGGAAGATGAATTTAGGAACTTCAGTTTTTTCATTAAAAAATGTTGTCGAGATAAAGAATACCAAACCTCGTACATAGAGGAAAAACACTAAAAACCAACGATAAAGTCCATCCCAAGGTGGATTTAATGCGCCGTTTGCATCCTTCTGGGTGAAACCTGCATAAATCATTATTCCCCCCAATACCAAGGATATCAATATCTCAATCAAATTAATTGTTCGTAAAAATTCTCTGTTCAATGACTTGAGCAATGGATAGACCCTGAAGACCGAGAAAATGACGATTGTCATACCAGTGATGATATAAACGATATCTTCGCTCAGGACCATGAATATGCCAACAGCAATCAAGATTGCGGCCAGAACCCATTTTAATGCCCACCCATATCCGTACTTCGGTTTTGCCATTTTAAATTCCTCCTTTAAAAGGTTTTATAGGTCTATTATATTACTATTTAAAGACTGATTTCAAGACATTGAGACTAATTTACAAAACTTGGTTTTTCTTTCGGATTGACCATTGTTAATTGCAGTCTTTTTCTTGCCAAATCAACACTAACAACCCAGACTTTAACGATATCACCAACACTAACTACATCCAGTGGATGTTTGACGTAAGATTTACTAAGTTTGGATATATGCACTAACCCCGCTTCCTTAATTCCGACGTCGACAAATGCGCCAAAATCTACAACATTTCTTACTGTTCCATGCAATTCCATATCCACTTTTAAATCCTCCAAACTCAACAATTCGCTTTTTAAGAGTGGTTGTGGAAAATCATCTCTGATATCCCTAGTTGGCGAAACGAAAGCATCCAAAATGTCTTCAATCAAAACCAAACTCTGATTGAAATGACTGGCTATTTGTGCCTTGTCGGCTTTAGCTATAATTAGCTTACATTTTTCTGTTCCTATTTCTTCGGCATCGAGTTTAAGATATCCGAGAAGTTGATAAGCCAAATCATAACTTTCTGGATGGATTGGCGTCTTGTCCAAAATTTCCATTGAATTGAAAATCCTCAAGAAACCTATAGCTTGTTCAAAAGTTTTAGCTCCCAGACTTGGAACATCCATCAATTCTTTTCTGCTTTTATAAGGCCCATGATTTTCTCTTTTATCCACGATGTTTTTAGCAACCTTACCCGACAAGCCTGAAACATATTGCAAAAGCGATGCTGAAGCAGTATTTACATTGACGCCGATTTGGTTTACCGCCGTCGTCACCACGAAATCCAATGAGTCGGATAATTTAGCCTGCGTGACATCGTGTTGATACTGACCAACGCCAATTGATTTAGGATCGATCTTAACCAATTCGCTTAAAGGGTCCTGCATTCTTCTGGCAATCGAAACTGCAGATCTTTCTTCAACTTGAAAATCAGGAAACTCTTCTCTGGCTAAATCAGAAGCTGAATATACTGAAGCTCCCGCTTCATTGACGATTACATACTTGACTTGCCTATCCAGTTCTTTCAACATGTTGGCAACAAAGCTTTCTGTTTCTCTAGAGGCAGTTCCATTGCCGATTGCGATGATGTCTATCTTATATTTGGAAATAAAACTCTTTAATATTTTCTTGGCTTCTTCTATTTGCTTAGGGTTAACGTTTTGGCCAATATACGCCTCATGAGGATATATGACACCTTTGTCAATGAACTTGCCGAAACGGTCAATTACAGCTAATTTGCAACCGGTTCTAAAAGCCGGGTCAATTCCTAAAACCATTTGGCCTTTTAATGGCGGTTGCAGTAACAAAGACCTTAAATTTTCCGAGAAAATGTGAATTGCTTGATTCTCAGCGCGATCAGTGAAATCAGTTCTAATTTCCCTGGAGATAGATCCGCTAATTAATCTTTTATAGGCGTCGATATAAGATTCTTCAATCAATGGATTTACATTTGATTTATGATCCTGTATGACTTTTTTGTTCAAATAAGCGAAAATTTCATCTGTATCAACCTCAATTTTTACAGTAATAATTTTCTCTTTCTCCGCTCTATTTATCGCTAATATTCTATATAACTTGATAGTATTCAAATTTTCTTCAAAATCATAGTAATTTTGATAAGTTTGATACTGATCTTCTGCGTCTTTTTTTATTTTAGTAACAATTTTCCCGTTTTTATTGGTATAATTCCTAATCCATTTACGGTAATCGGCATTGTCAGAAACCATCTTGGCAATGATGTACTTAGCGCCCTGCAAAGCGTCTTCGACTGTTAAAACTTCTTCATTCAAATATGGTAAAGCCATATTGTTGATGTCATCAACTTCCGGAAAAGTCAAAATTAGATTAGCTAAAGGTTCAAGACCCATTCTAATCGCTTCAGTGGCTTTCGTCTTTTTCTTTTCTTTGAATGGACGGTAAATATCTTCCAAATCAACTAATTTGTCGCAGGCATTGATATCCTTCCGCAGTTCTTCAGTCAGCATGCCTTTCTCATCTATAAGGCGAATGATGTCTTCTTTTCTCTCTTGCAAGGATTTGCCATATTCATATTCCTTTTGGATTGCCCTGATTTGTTCCTCGTCCAAAGAACCGGTTTTTTCTTTTCGATAGCGCGCGATAAAAGGAACGGTATTTCCTTCCTCAAGCATAGCTAAAACCGCTTCGATTTGTTTCACGGTAATTCCTTGGGCTTTGGCTACTTGTTTAATTAAATCAACATTGATATAGTCCATAATTATCCTGTATACTCCTTCTAAACTTATAAATATTCTACCATATTTCCGGAAAAAAAGCCAAAAAAAAGGAGCTATCTAATCTAGCTCCATAAAAACTATTCTTCAATGAAAGGTGCGTAAGTATCGTTTTGAATTTGCGTTAAAATGTCAATCACTGCGGTAGAACCAACGAAAAGTTCTTCGACTTCTCCATCATTAACGACAATAATCATCGGTGTAGAAACAGTAGTTCTTTGAATGGCTTCCAAGAAATCCGCATTCTCACCTTCAACAGTGCTTGTGTTTAATAGAAAGAAGAAATCATCATCCAATTTATTGGCAATCTTCAAAACATCGTTTTTGATGTTGATGCTGCCTTCATTAGTATCAGAATATACATAAATAACATAGTCAGTAATTGCTTGTTGATTAGCATCCTTCAAAGCAAAAGCATCTTCATATTTTTCAATACTTGAATAATTGCTGTAATCTTTCCATTTTGTCACTGAATCATAAATAAAAGCCACTGCTACGACTAAGATTACCGCAACGATGATTGCAACGATGGTTTTTAGCAGTAAAAGCTCTGTATTTTGTTTTTTAAATCCTTTTTTATAAGTTGCCATATCTTCACCTCAGTATTATCATTTTATCTAATTTTCCAACTTTTTGCAACAATTATTTTTATTATCGATTTATCTCTTGGTTTCCATTATCGCAAAGCCAATTGTATATTCCGTTTCATGAGATATCGATAGATGGATTTTGATATCTTGAAAAATCGGCTTAGCAAGAAAGGGGCGATTCAACTCATCATTTAAGATGGTTATATCTCTCATGAAAATCTCTCTATTTGCCTGTGAGAATGCCTTGATAATAGCTTCTTTCACTGCAAATCGACCAGATAAATACTCTATTTTTCTTTCTTCTCTTGAAAAAGAATCAAAAATCAATTTTTCTTCGCCATTCAGGATCCTGCTGGCCATTTCAATTTTAATTCTATTATTTTGGCAAATATCCACGCCTACCCCTAAAATCATTTCAGCACCTCTTCAATCATAATTTTGTTTGCCAAATCCTTAATCGCACGAAAACGGTGATTTAATGCGGATTTAGAGATTGGTTCATCAAAATGCTCGCTGGACGCTTGTGATAATTCCAAAAGACTCGCTTCTGGATATGTTTTTCTTAAGAATATCGCCTCTTTAATGCTCTTTTGCAGATTGTTCTGCAATTTCTTTTCTATGATTTCAATATACTCCAATTGCTTATTGGCTGCGTCCATGGCTTTTTTCTCATTGGCAATATCACAATTCATCACACGGTTGATCGAATTTTTAAAATCTCTCTTGATTCTTGAATCTTCAAAATCGAACAAAGAATTGCTGGCACCGATAACCCTAAGAAAATCAGCTATTTTTTCAGCTTCCTTAATGTATGTGATATATCCTCTTTTATTTTGAGAAACTTTAGCATTTAAACCGAATTCCGAACTGAGTTCCCTAATAATCTCTGCTTGTTTTTCTGAGAAAGATTGAATTTCTAGATGGTATGCACTGGTTTCTGGTGAATTTATCGAACCTGAAGCCATAAAAACACCTCTTAAATACGCTCTTTTACAACATTCATTGCTAATCAGTCTTTCATCAACGTCCTGAAAAAAATAGGCGTCTTTGTTAATCAAGGACAAATCAGAAATTATATAATTGACGTCATCATGAATCTTTATAATGAATAAATCATGTTTTTTTAATCTGTTGATTTGCTTTTTAATCAAGATTAGGTCGTTGTCATAAAGTTCTTTGTAAAGTGTCATAAACCTTCTGACAACAGCGTTATTTGTGGTTTGAAACACTAAATTAAGCCCTTCTGAATTTTTTTCAATAGAGCCGTTAATATGCAATAAAGCCGAAAGTTCGGCCTTATTGCAACAATTCAAATGTTTTAAACTTTGCAGTTCTTGTTTAACCTCTTGGGAAAACGACATCCTAATCACTCCTAATATTTAAAACCAAGGTTTTTCTGCAGTGGAATAATCCATCCCTTTACGCTTAATCCTGATGAATATAGACAAAGCAATTCCACCCAATATCATTAACGTTGAAGTAACCGTTGCGCTCTTAAGTGTCATGCCAAACAATTCAAACACCAATGGATCGGTTCTCATGCTTTCAATAAATATTCTTACACCGCCATACCAAATCAAATAGAATGACAACAATTCACCAAAGTGGATTTTCTTGTATCTTCTCAAAACCAACATGATTGCGAAACCGAGAATATTAAGGGTTGATTCATAAAAAAAGGTCGGATGATAATAACCAGTAAAAGGTTCTACAGCAACAGAATGCAATCCTCTGGTTATGTACATGTTATTGACGATGAATTCCGGTATATGTATGGTGTATCTTAAATAATTAAACTGTTCTTGAATCGATAAATTCATAACATTGCCAACGGCACCGCCAACAATACCTCCATGTGCTTCTTGGTTGAAGAAATTACCCCATCTACCAAATGCTTGTGCAATAATGAAACCGACAGCGACGATATCTAAAACTTTGAAAATATCGATTTTTCTTTTTCTGGTATAAAATATTGCGCAAATTACCGCCACAACAAAAGCTCCATGGATTGCTAGTCCAGAAAGACCAAAACTAGAAAAATCGAGAGTTCCGCTTGAAAATCCAAGAATTCTCAATAGTGAAGGGAAAAATCCCCCTCCAATAAACTGATCTAATTCAAAAACGACATACCATAGTCTGGCACCCAAAATCGCTATTGGTACTATCCATAAGAAGCCGTCAATCAAATCGTCTTTTTTTAGACCGATTCTTTTTGTTTCTCTCAATCCGATTCCCAATGCCACGAAAATGCCGGTCATGATAAAGAAGGAATAAAAATAGATCGATCGGCCAAAAACAGTAACCAAGCGATTATCCAAAGTATAAATTGGTTTAATGGTAGTATCTTCATCAATTTCAGCAAAATCACTTGGCCAAACGGACCATCTCGTGAAATATCTTCCTTCAATGTCAGGTAAATCAACATCCGGTTCAGTAATTTCACAAACGCTTGTACCATCACATTCAATCTCTTTTAAAATGTTGCCGTTATAGTCAACAAAAGTTACGGTAAAAGGTTCGTTATTTGTTTCAGCATTATTGCATGCGGACAAATTAATCGCCACAAAAACAATCAATAACAAAAACACTAAACGTCTAATCTTCTTCATTATGAATCTCCTTGTTTTTCTTGATGTGTTCATTCAACTGAATGTTGAATTCTTCAGCTGAGTTATAACCAAGATTTTTCGACTTAAAATCAAAAGCTGCAGCTTCAACGAGCGTTGCCGCATTCCTTGCTTCAGTTATTGGCAAAGCGGCATAGGAAACATAAGTGTCAAAAATTTTTCGCTTATCAGCTTTCAATCCTAACCTGTCATAATTCTGCTTTTCGTCATCCCATTTTTGCAATTCGACAATCAATGAAAGTCTTTTCTTTTGGCGGTAAGCCTTAACCCCATAAAGATGAACAACGTTAACAACCCCAACCCCGCGTATTTCCAAATATTTCTTAAGAACATCCGGAGCTTCACCCACCAACATGCCTTTTTCAACTTGATAAATTTCAACCGTATCATCAGCTATAAGCATGTAGCCTCTTCTGATAAGTTCCAAAGCCACTTCACTTTTTCCCAAGCCGCTTTTGCCGGTTATTAATACACCAACGCCATTTATATCAAGCAATACTCCGTGCATTGTCGTTCTTTCAGCCAATGCAGCCTGCAAAAAAGAATATAGTTCGCTGAATAACGAAGTGGTTTTATAAAAACTTTTCAGAATAGGGATGTTATAAATATCGCCGTAATGAATAAACATATCAGGGACGTCGACATTCTTGGTAAAAATAAAAGCCGGTGCTCCCTTTTCAAATATTGCCTTGATTCTTTCTTCTT
>JAQVFZ010000047.1 GCA_028697025.1 Candidatus Izemoplasmatales bacterium
TTAAACACGCTACCGAGAAAATGACTATCATCAAGGACGAATACCTTACGAACGGGACTTTGAATCCTAAAGCATTGACACCTAACCCCAATATCCTGGAATACCAGGTCCCAGGTAGCATGCTGTCAAACCTGATGAGTCAACTCAAGGAACAAAACCAGATGGACAATATCGAAAAAGTTCTCAAAGAGATTCCTGAAGTCAGAAAAGACCTGGGTTACCCGCCGCTTGTGACTCCTTTGTCACAAATGGTCGGCACCCAAGCCGTCATGAACGTAATCACCGAATCAAGATATAAACTCGTATCCAAAGAAGTCAGGGAATACCTGCGGAGCCTTTACGGCAAAACCCCTGCTCCTATTGACAAAGTGCTCCAGAACCAGATTATCGGCGACGAAGAGATCATCACCCATCGACCTGCCGACGATTTAAAACCGGAGTTTGATAACTTGAAGAAAAAATACCAAGACTTCGCGAAATCCGATGAAGACATCCTGTCCATCGCCTTATTCGAAAAAGTGGCTCTATCGTTCCTGGAAAAGAAATATCAGGAAAAACCAAAACCAAAAAACGAGATCTACGCCTTCAGCGTAACGATTGGAAGTGATGAGTTATGATGCTTAATTACAACTTTTTCGAGGGAGTGGAAATCTCACTTTTCAGTATCCTGATCGTTTTCCTTTTATTGGGGTTTGTCGCCTTATCAATCAGTTGGCTGAAATATATCGTCGTCGAGAATAAACCCAAGGAAGATCTAATCAACAAAACATCTCAAAAGCCGATATCGATCGCAGACATCAAAGATGAAGACATGATGGTTGCTGCTTTAGTGGCTTCCATCGACTATTACACTGAAATAAACAAAGACGTTCGCGTCACCTCAATCAGAGAAATTACCGAATAGTGAAAGGATAAAAATTACATGAAAATCTACAAAATAAACGTAAACGGCAAATCATACGAAGTCGAAGTCGAAAGCATTGAAGAAACAAAACCAGAAAAGCCCGTATTAAAAAAAGAACCGGTCCACGATATGCACGCTGATATAAAATCCAAAGTGCTGGCACCGATGCAAGGAAAAATCATCTCACTGAAAATCGAAGTCGGCAGTACTGTTAAAAAAGGCGATGTACTGATGATTCTGGAAGCCATGAAGCTAGAAAACGATATTCTCTGCCCTGTAGACGGATATGTTCGCAAATTATTAGTCAAAGAAAATGACCAAGTTGAAATCAATCAACTGATGTTGATTATCGGTTAAACTATGTTTAAGGCACTTATAGATTTTTTCAAAAGCACAGGACTTTACTTCTTTACTCAACCGGATGGTTGGAAATTCTTGGTGATGATTGTCCTCGCACTAGTTTTATTATATCTTGCCGTATTCAAAAAGTTCGAACCGTATCTTTTGATTCCGATTGGCTTTTCCATGCTTCTGATCAATATCCCCGACACCAATATGTTTGTCGAGACAAAAACTATAGTTGATGGCGTCGAAACTACTACATACAGTGGTTTATTCGGGTATTTGTATTATGGAGTCAAACTGGGAATTTATCCGCCTTTGATTTTTTTGGGAATTGGCGCAACTACCGATTTCGGTCCGCTGATTGCCAATCCGAAATCGATGCTATTGGGCGCAGCTGCGCAAATAGGGATATTCATTACCTTTCTTGGCGCGATTCTTCTGGGCTTCAGCGGTCCTGAATCAGCTTCCATCGGCATTATCGGCGGAGCTGACGGTCCTACTTCGATCTTGCTTTCAAGTAGATTGGCTCCCGAATTGATTGGGCCAATCTCCGTGGCTGCTTATTCTTATATGGCTTTGGTTCCTCTAATTCAACCGCCAATCATCAGGCTGTTGACCACAAAGAAAGAACGCTCCATCAAAATGGAACAATTAAGAGAAGTCAAGCCGATTGAAAAGATTCTTTTTTCCGTCATAGTTACCGTAATATGCATAATCCTTATTCCTTCTTCCGCGCCTATCATTGGCATGCTGATGCTAGGCAACTTGATCAAGGAATCCAAAGTCGCCCCTAATTTGACAAAAACCGCGGGAGAATCCTTATTGTACATAATCACCATCCTCTTAGGGCTTTCTATCGGCGCAACCACTTCCGGCGCAACCTTCCTGAAACTTGAAACCTTGATGATCGTCGGTCTGGGATTGATTGCTTTTGCTGTCGCGACCGCTTCGGGAGTAATCGGCGGAAAAATCATGTGCAAGCTCACCAAGGGAAAAGTCAATCCAATCATCGGCGCTGCCGGGGTATCGGCTGTACCGATGGCTGCGAGAGTAGCTCATAAGGAAGGCCAAAGAGAAGACCAAAACAATTACCTGCTGATGCACGCCATGGGACCTAATGTCGCCGGTGTCATTGGAAGTGCGATTGCCGCCGGTCTGTTCTTGATGTTCTTTTAAGCCATGAACCATTTGCACTTTAAGGAAATCGACTCGACAAACGCTTATTTATCTGATCATTATTCAGAACTTGAAGACATGACCGTCGTCACGACCGACTATCAAACAAACGGCAAAGGCCGAATGAATAGAACCTGGTATGGTGACGAATCGTCAATCCTGTGTTCCATTCTGCTCAAAGATAACCTGAATGATATCGAAATATCGCTCATACCGCTTCTAATAGCCAAATCATTGCATCAGGTCTTGTCGAAATACCTCGACAACATTAAAATCAAATGGCCCAACGATTTGCTCGTTGATAACCATAAATTATCAGGTATCCTGATTAACTCAATCATATCTTCTTCTGAAGTCAAAGCCTTGATAATAGGCTTTGGCATCAATGTCAATCAAAAACAATTTGATGAAGAAATTTCCGAGATCGCAACTTCCTTAGCCCTAAAAACCGATAGAGTCTATGATAAGGATGAGATCTTAAATAATCTTTTGATGCAAATTAAAAACGATTTAAAAACATTTGGCGAAAACAAGCAAGACATTATCGATTATTGCAATCGGCATTCCTCTATCACCAACAAGGAAATCACATTCATCAGATCCAACAAGGCCTATAAAGGCATTGCTTTAGGAATCCAGGAAAACGGCCATTTACTGGTAAAATCAGGAAAAGAGACTTTCACAATAAACAGCGGTGAAATAACCCTTAGTACCGAATGATGTTTAATTATTTCCACTAATTTCGAATACTATAAAAAAAAGAAACTACGATTCGTAGTTTCTTTTTCAACAATCATTTGAATGTCATAACTAATATTAAACAAAACACCAAAGAAAATCATAATAGGCTCAATTGTTCGAAGTCTGTCTTCTTATCGAACAACCGATTGATCTCCTCAAGGTTGCAGATGATGTTCTCCTTGACGCACTTGGCTTCGATCAAGGCGATCAACCGCTCTTTGTCAGGACTCTGGCAAAGGATTTCGTCACCGAAGGTTTTTTGATACTTCTCCTTCATTCCGGGAAAATGCTTGTCCAGATTATGGAAATAGAATCTTCTCTTTTCCGGGAAAAGATAGATGTCGAACCAAGGATAGACGAAACTTGCTCCGCTCATCTTGGCTTTCTCGATGATTTTATTGATGTTGTCTTCTTGATCGTTGATGAAAGGCAAGACCGGCATGAACGCCACACCGGTGGTGATGTTCCTATCGGTCAATGCTTTGATCATCCGGAATCTTTCATCAGGTGTCGATGCGTCTGGTTCCACTTTCTTTGCCATCTCATTATCGGCACAAGCAATCTTGACCACGCAGATCACTTTTTCTTTCTGGTTGATCTGCGTCAGCAATTCCAGGTCTCGCTCTAGCAATTTGCTTCTGGTGATGATGATTACGCCATACTCGTATTTCTTCAGGATTTCCAAGGTTTTTCTCGTCAGTTCATACCTTTTCTCGAAAGGATTGTAAGGATCGGTCATCGCCCCCAGACCGATGATTCCCTTGATTCGCTTATTTGAAAGTTCGATCTCAAGCAGCGACGGGGCGTTTAGCTTGATCTTGATTTCCGCAAAAGGATCGAACTCGATCATTTCATTCTCGCCGTCACAGTAGATGCAATCCTGATTGGCACCGCTGTAAAGATTGAGATTATACTCATAGTCAAACCAATAATCGCTTTTCTTGTGTTTTTCCAACAAAGACTTGCGATTGATTAGAATAGTCTCCATTAAAAAACCCTCCGATCTCTAGCTAATACCGAAAAAATTCGATAATCATCATGTAAATCAGAAAATTGCGCACTTAATATAGTTATTTTCTTTCATTATAACAATGACCAATGCCCTTTTGCAAGCGACTGGTTGAAAACAAAATCAAAAAACAGGAAAATCTTTTTAGAGATTCCTGCTTTCATTTTTAGCTGATATTAATTTTTCTCCACAAATAGTTTTGTTATGTTCATAATCGGCAGAACAAACGGTGGAATGTTACCATTCATGGTTATATTCGATACCAAAGTCCTTAGATAAGGAAATAAAATGGCCGTAGCATTATTAATTGCTATAGTATTGATATCTTCTTTTTCCCATTCTTTCATTTCGAAAATGCCAGCAATTATGACTTCAGCACTAAAAGGTATCGGCCCCTTATTTATTTCCTGTGAAATTTTAATCGATAATTCGATTTCGTACTGGATATCATTTATCTTTTTGATGTCACGTTTAAAATTGGGTTGAATCATTACTTTTTCTTTTTTTTGTTCAAAACTTATATTCAATTCAAAGTTTGTTCTTAATACTTTGTAATTTATAAGTTTCATATCACTAGCAGCCACCATAAGTTATCGCTCCATTTCTTGATTTGTCAGAAGGTTCATAAACAACATTACATGGCTCTTTATAATCATATTCAAAACTTTGAGGTTCTATTACAAGTAATTTACTAGAGATTTTTATATTTTCGGTTGCGCTGAGATTACTCTTATTTTTATACCATAAAGCATAAAAATTTTCTTCTCTTTCAACAAGCCTCAATAAATTATCATGTGTAACGTCTTGAATAGCTCCATTTTCATATCTTGTAATCGTTTTTAATCCAAAACCCAAAATTTTAGAGAATGTTGCTTGAGATAGGTTGTACTTTTCTCTAATATCAATTATTTCCTTTGAGGTTAGAAGCTTGTTCTTGAGTTTATAATCATCAAATAATAATATGTCATTTTCAATTTCGGTTTGTTTGTCATAAATTTCTTCGCCACAATGTTTACAAGTTAGGATTGTGATTTCAGCAGCAACATTTGTTTTTTTAATGACGTATTCTCTCTTTTCCGTCTTTTTTATAACTTCGTGCATTGCTTCGCAATTTCCACAAAACTTTTTCATTATTTTAATTTCCTCCAATTGTCTAGTTACATATAGTCAATATGAATACTTAGACACTTAATCACTTTAATACTTTCTATAATGATTAATTCTTTTAATTTTATATATAAAGTATGGTTTTCATATGTATGCTTAAATACCCATACCAAACCTTTTCTATTGGGATCTTTATCTTTGGATGGTCCATTGAAATATTCATCTACTCGTAGATTCCTAACTATTTCTTCCTGTTCAAATGCAGTTAAACCGATTAATAGCCTAGTACGAACATTCTTATCCCTAGGAACAAAATCGATATAATCTGCATTCTTTACCTCACGCAAAAAACGTTTAATTTGAGAAACGTTAGGCATTCCAAACCCCCTTTCGGTATCATGTGATACCATTATAACTAATTTATGAGGAAAATACAATGATAAAGTTGATATTTTATATCATCTTCGTTAAATAAATAAAAATTTATTAATTAAATAGTTTTAAGATAGCAAAGCATCTAAAAACCTTCTAATTTTGGTACATATTTTTAATCATAAATCACCAAGAAATTTCGAATGAATAGGATCCTTTTTTATATTCTACATTCATCCACTTTTTAATGTCTCTAACACTATTTTCCATTTCTTTAAATAATATGTCTTGGGTAAAGTTCGAAATTTTAATCTTATTTTCTTCAAACTCAATTCTGGTATTTCTTAAAAAGTTTAAAAACACTTCAAAATTCAGACTTTTCTTACCAATCTCATTATCAAACTTCTTGAAAGGCTCCATCGCATCCACCAACGACAATAAAAATAACAAAGTTTCATTTTCCGGGTCAATTCTTTTATAATTATCACCAAGTAAATTATCCAATCCATATTCTCTAGCTAAGGATTCATCATCTAATCTCCAGATGTTATGTTCCATTACTACAAAAGATAACATTCGGTAAATATCCAAATGATTTATCGACCAATGCAATCCTTCGCTGATGAACGGCTTTACGCTCAGAGTTTTGCCAATCAAGGATTCGCTCTTCATTTTTTGTACCAGGTTTTCCTTCATCCTGTTGAACATCATGTTCCCGCCGAGGAATCCGTGCTCATGAATCTTCAAGTTCTTGAAGGCATAAAGGTAGTACTTGTGATAAGTGTTGACAGGGAAGCGGTTGGTGTTCATCCTAAAATTATAAACCTGCCCGTTGACGGAGGTCGAGTTCATGAAGATGTCGCTTCTTTCATTATCCTCCAATCCCATTGTGGTCAGCTTGTTCTCATAGATGTATCCGAAATCGTGGAACAAGGAAGTCAGATACCAGAAATAAAGAGCATTGTCATTTTTGTCATCGATAAAGTTCTCTGTAAGGTTCAAGGTTTTTTTCAAGTAGTTATGGAACTTCTGTTTAAGATTGGTGTTTTCAAGAATCATCACGCCCAACAGATACGACATGATCACATGCTTCACTCTGGTAAGTTCCTGCTGGTTGGCAAATAACGAAGCCTTACCTCCGGTATAGAAATATTCCATGATGAAATTGGTGGCGATACTATTGTTGGCCACCAGATCCTTCAGTCCCAAGTAATCGAAATATTTGTTGTAATAATACGAGTTTTCGTCATTCAAGGTCATTTCCAGTCTTTTAAATAGCGTCTCCATGTCTAACCTCACAAGATAATCTGCTCGAAAACAGCTGATTTTTCGTCTACCAAGATGATTCTTCTTCCCTTTGCCAGTAAATCCTTCAAAACCGTATGATCGCATGAATAAGCATAAGCCGAACCGTAACTGATTAGGAAAACACCGTCAAAATCAATCGGAAGGCTCTCGTTATAACCGTTTTTCGAGCCGTGATGCGGTATCACGATTAATCCGACATAACCGATGTACCGGTCATAATATTTCAGGAATTCATTGTAATAGCTTTTTTTATGTGCTGAATAATCGCCCATGTAGATAGCGCCGATCTCGTTCTTGAAACTACCGCAATTGGTCTTGTTGAACAAACTGTCGTTGACGAAATACAGTTCGTTGTACCTTCTGATAATCGGACCGGAATAAACCACCATCGAATTGTCGTTCAAGCTACCGGTTATCTTTTTGGACCGGAAGATCTTCTTGAGTTTTTCAACATATTTAAAGTCGGGATTGTCCCAGTTTTTCGCCAAGTCGTAAATGCTTAAAGAAGACAGTTCGGGATCGCTTGCTAGCGCTTGATAAAATAGTTCGCTTCGGTTCTTGGCATCGAAATTAAATGGCAAGAACAACCAATCAGGATTCATATCATTGATTTCTGTCATCGCACCCATGACAAGATTGTAGTATTTGTCATGAATATCAGCCGAGCTCACTTCGTTGCTATCTGTCTCAAACACTGGAATCTGCACGACCCGGATGTTTTCATATCTTACAATTTGGCCTTGGTGTTCTAGAAGGCTATTATATATGGAATTCAGGAATGACGAATTTCTGGTCGAGGTCTTGAAAAGACTGTCATAAAGATATCTGATGAGCATGGTTTCATGATGAAGATAAGGAATGACTATGCACTTCACCGAACATTTACCAATCAAATAGTCGATGCCATTGATGTGGTCATAATCCAGATGGGAAACGAAGACCGCGTCAATCCTTTCGCCGTCGTAAAAATTCCTGTCGATTTCGTCATGGA
The DNA here is from genome assembly GCA_028697025.1 of Candidatus Izemoplasmatales bacterium. Taxonomy (GTDB): domain Bacteria; phylum Bacillota_I; class Bacilli_A; order Izemoplasmatales; family Hujiaoplasmataceae; genus UBA2289. The sequence goes on from JAQVFZ010000047.1 coordinate 7,954, forward strand.
CTAAAGTGATGTCGGTTTTACTGCCACAATCAAAAACGGCAGTAAAATCCGAAAACTTTTCAATTGCGAAATTCCCTTGTCCAATCGGTAGAACTCTTCTATTCATAATCCATCCTCCCCAAATATAGCCATATCATTAATTATGAAATACTGTACCTATGAAAAAAACAAATCATACCAAGCAAATTAAATAAAGCAAAAAACACACCAAGAGACAAAAAAGCTCAGTGTTTCCATAGATATTATTAATATCTGCTTGTATTATATCTTTAGTTTTTTAAAAAATTAACGGCACATACGTCATACTTTTATAAATGTAAAAAAATAAAAGAGACAATAGTTTAAAAATATCACAATCAATTTTTGTTTTATATTTTATTAAATATGCTATACTTTATAAGGTGATTAAATCTATGAAAAACAGAAAATTATTTCTATCATTGTTATTATTAGCAGTTATCTATATATCTTTTATTGCCTTAGGTCTACCTGATGCTTTATTAGGTTCTGCTTGGAACCTGGTCAGAGATGATTTAAACGTCTCTTTAGGCTCTTTAGGATTGATGACGATAGTCATCTATATCATGTCGATAATCTCCACTTACAACGCACCGAGATTATTAAGATTATTCCAGACAAAATGGATTACCTTCGTATCCATAACCTTTACGGGTTTAGCTTTGATATTTTTAAGTCAAGTAAATGCCTTTTATCAAATGCTTTTCTTCGCTATACCTTTGGGAATCGGCGCTGGAGCGATTGACGTTTCCTTGAATCATTATCTAGCGAAAAACTACAAAGCGTCGCATATGAACTACTTGCACTCTTTCTATGGTATCGGCGTGACCTTAGGACCTTCGATAATGGCCGCTACCTTGAAAAACGAATCATGGCGCAATGGTTATATCATAGTCGGTTCAATCCTTCTATTCATCGCTCTCTTGGTTCTTCTCTCATTAAAACTTTGGCGGAAAGAAACTCCTGAAGAAAAAGTACATCATGAACACAT
>JAQVFZ010000048.1 GCA_028697025.1 Candidatus Izemoplasmatales bacterium
TTTACTGGTTTTTCTGCATTTTATGGAGCGATGGGCCAAATCATCAACGGCGAATTCAATAAAAAGATTTTCCCGCTATAATCAATTATTTCCTTAACAAACAAAAGACTCTCGCAAGAGTCTTTTTTCATTTCTTATAGATTAATTTGAAATCTTCAAATACCACCAGCATATCCTCGTTGAATTCATAACCCAATTCCTTGCCTTCAGCTGTAAAGAACTTCATGTGTCCTTTTTGCCAAGACTCCAGATTATCATCTTCACCTTCTCTTTTGACGATTTCATAGGTCATCTCCCTAAAAGGCAAAATTGTCACATCAGTAGTTTCAATTACGCCTTTTGGGTTCCCAAAAAAATCTGTAACTATATTTAAATCGCCAACTTTAGGCAAAGGACTATTTTCAGCAATAAAGGCTTGGTAACTGCTTGCAGTTGCTTGTTTTTGACCGATCAAGACCAATCGCAATAGTTCATTTGCCCAATACTCGCTCCTTTCAAAATAATAGGCGTCACAATATTTAGTATTTTGATCTGTTTTCGTCTCATTTAAAAAATCTTGCCAGAAACGTTCTAATTCATTCATCTTTACAACCTCTATCTTTATTATTATCTTTTTTACTGATGCTTATCATCTTTATTATAACAAATTTTATTGTATAATTAAGTCATAAGAATAAAGGATGGAAAGAAAGATAATGGAAAAAACATCAATGGATATCTATACGTATTTGGCAAACTTGGAAGAATCCAGAAGAAAAGATTTGCTGAAACTGGTTGATTTGGGCAAAGATATCACTAAAAAGGAACCGGCTATGTGGGGTTCAATCATCGGTTTTGACAGTCTCCACTATCAATATAAAACCGGTCATTCCGGCAATATGCCGGTTTTCGCTTTCGCTTCCAGGGCAAATGCCATCACCTTATATCTCGGCTATGATGTCGCAGCTTATTCTGAACTGAAAGAATTGGGTAAATACAAAATTGGCAAAGGGTGTCTCTATATAAAAAAACTAGAGGATATAGATTTGCATGTTTTAGAGAAATTGGTTAAACACGCAGTCGATGATACTTATAAATTAGACTTTATCAAAAGAAACGAGGATTAAATAGATGAATTTAGGTGCTTTTTCCATCAGCCTTAATGTTAAGGATATTAATAAATCATCTGATTTTTATCAAAAATTAGGTTTTATAATCATCGGCGGTAATATTGAAGAGAAATGGTTGATACTTAAAAGCAATCAAGCAGTCATCGGATTATTTGAGGGTATGATAGACAAGAATACTTTGACCTTTAACCCTGGCTGGTCAGGGGAAGGCAAAAACATTGAACCATACGATGATGTCAGAGTTATTTATCAAGAACTGAATGAGTCAATTCCAAACTTGCAAAATGGTATTACTCAAGATGCTGGTCCTGGTTATATCATCGTCGAAGACCCAGATGGGAACCCCATATTAATTGACCAGCATCGATAATAAATTCTAGCGGGTGAAATCATGAATAATGAAAAAATATATAAGATGCCATTTTCCAAAATATATCCAATGTATTTGGCAAAAACCGAAAAAAAGGGCAGAACAAAAAGAGAAGTAGATGAAATAATCTATTGGTTGACCGGTTATGACGAATCGACATTTACTAAACAGATAGATGGGGATGTCAACATTGAGGCTTTCTTTAATGAAGCTCCCAATTTCAATGAAAAAGCCATTCTTATCACCGGCGTCATCTGTGGCGTAAGAATTGAAGAAATAGCTGAACCTCTGATGAAAAAAATCAGATATCTAGACAAATTGATAGATGAACTCGCCAAGGGCAGAAGTATGGAAAAAATCTTGCGTAAATGATTTTAACAAATAAAAAACGATTTTCCTTTTAAAAGCGAAAATCGTTTTTTTGTTGTTATTTTTCTTTTGGAAAAGGAATCGGCTCAAAAGAAAAACCGATTGCATCACTGACAGGCATAGAGAAACATAAACCTCTGGCTTCAGTGGTCACTCCATATTTGGCTGTCATCGCCTTCATTAAAACATTCTTTTGTTCTGCTAGACAGACAATCATCAGGATATCTTTTTCGGGGTGAAGGGTTATGCCAAAGAATTTTTCTTTTTCAGTAGAAATCGAACTGCGGCCATGGATGATTGTACCACCTCTGGCGCCAGCTTTTCTTGCTTCGGTCATGGCTTCATAAGCATAACCGTGATTACATACAAAAAGAATAACTTCCATCTTATGATTTTTCATTTTATTTTTCCTCCTGTGTTTCCAGTTGGTGATAGAGATATTGATAACCAAGTTTGGTCAAAGCATCGATTTCAACAGTGAAGGCCACGCCATGACCGCTGTTCAAGAATCCTAGTTCTTCATCCAATTTTTTGAAGATATCTAAAACATCATGATCATCGATAACGCTAAAGAGTAAATCCATCTCCACGTCACCCAAACTCAAGTATTCCAAAATTTCTGTTGGTGCAGTTCCGTGAGCCGGAACTGTAGTTTGAAAATCGATTTTTTTATCGCTGATGATTTTAGCAACTTGTTCACTTTCATTTCTTGGAACAATCAGAATCATTAATTTCATGATTTCACCTCACTCAAGTCCATGATTTCATCGTCTTTTTCTGTGGCCTTGATTCTTTTTAACTTAACTTTATATACTAAACCGAGTAACTGTATTGTGATTAATGGGGTCATAGCGACAAAAGCTACGAGCCCAAAAGCGTCTAATAGAATATTGGTGCCTATTTTTTCGGCTGCCCCAAGCGCAAAGGGAATCAAAAAGGCTGAAGTCATCGCTCCAGAAACCGCGCCACCCGAATCAAAAGCGATAGAAGAGAAAATTCTTGGTGTCAAAAACATCAAGCCCAAGGCTATTGCATAGCCTGGAGCTAATATCCACCAAATGGATAACCCGGTCAAAACTCGTAAAAGAGCTAAGCCGACAGCGATTGAGACCCCAACAGAAAGAGAAACCATCATAAACTTGCGATTTATCGCCCCCGCAGAAACTTCTTCAACCTGACGGTTCAAGGTTATTACCGACGGTTCTGCCGCTACGACCGTGAAACCAAAAATCATTCCTAGAGGTATTAGTATCCAAGCTATATTGGTTCCTGCAAAAAAACTGCCAAGATAATGTCCCATGTTGACCAAACCGGCGTTGGCCCCTGTCAAGAATAGAACCAGACCGATATAGGTATAGATGAATGCAATGATAATTTTTATGACTTTTGCTTTTTTGAATTTAAAGACTGTAAGATGGAAAACCACAAAAAAGAGGATAAATGGCAAAATTGCGATAGCCATTTGAATTATGTTGGCAATTAAGTATCCGAAAAAAGTAGTGGAAGTATCTAATACAGGCGTTGTAGGAGAGTTGAACAATCCTAAAATCAAAACGGCTAGTATCGGGCCAATTGAAGCCACGCCAATTAGACCGAAAGAATCTTCTTCTGAAGATTTATCGCCACGGGCTTTGGAAATACCATATCCCAACGACATGATGAATGGCACAGCCATTGGTCCGGTGGTTACGCCACCAGAGTCAAAAGCTAAAGGGATGAATTCGGGATTAATCAGATGTACGATAATAGCGACGACAAATAATAATCCGTAACTGACCAAAATTAATTGGCGCAATTTAAATTGCAGTAAAATTCTCAGCAATGCGATAATTACGAATATTCCGACCCCAATCGCGACTGATAAAATAATGACTGGTTCAATCACTACGGTTTTAACTTGATCCGCCAAGACCCATAACGCTGGTTCTGCGACAGTAATCAAGAAACCAACCAAGAAAGCTATGCCGATAAAGAACCACAACTTTCTTTTTTTGACAATATACTCACCGATTGATTCAGCGATAGTAACCATTGACTGATAACTACCTATTGAAAAAAGCGTCAAACCGATTATCAATAAAATATCACCGATTATAAAACTTAGAATCAACGCAAAAGGAACTTTGATTATAATGCTTAAAATAATGATTATTAAGGAAATAGGAGCTACTGCCTGTAAAGATTCCAGTAATTTTCTCAGTATAAATTTTTTACCCAAAACAGTCACTCCTTTCTCAATATGCTTATCTATTAGTATAACCGATTTTGTCAATCTATTCAATTACATAAACCCATAAAGTACCTCTTATAAATGTTACATTATATTTATAAACAAAAACAAATTGTATAATAACAATAAAACCTGAAATACATTTAAAACAATTTTATTGTCAAAACTAATTGATTAGTTTAAAATATATAAGTGCCCACAAGAATTTATGAAACTCAAAAGAAAATTCTTGGCTTATATGGTATTTAGTTTTATAATGAATATGTCAGTTTTTTCTGGAAAAACAAAAACAAATGTACTTTGGGCCATGGCCAAGTGGTTAAGGCATCGGACTCTGACTCCGAGACCGAGAGTTCGAATCTCTCTGGCCCTGCCAGTTTTTATCTTAAAAGGAGAAGTACCCAAGTGGCTGAAGGGGCTGGCTTGGAAAGCTAGTAGGTCTGTAACAGGATGCAGGGGTTCGAATCCCCTCTTCTCCGCCACTAGATTATAGTGAGTTTATTTCCTTGATGAAATAGACTCTTTTTAAAAGGAAGAATACCCAAGTCCGGTTGAAGGGGCTCGTCTCGAAAGCGAGTAGGCCAGTGATGACGCAGGGGTTCGAATCCCCTTTCTTCCGCCAGGAATTTTATGAGATTTGAAATTTTTTTCAAATCTTTTTTATTTATAAGCAAAAGCAACGAAAAGTTGCGTGACTTATTGTAGTAATATGTTTAGAATTAAATTATAGGAGGTAAAAACATGATTGATAGCATAAAGGTTGGATTAAAGATAACAAAGTTTCGCAAGAACTTAGAGCTGACTCAAGACGAATTGGCCAATCGACTTAATGTCACCCGTCAAGCTTTATCCAAATGGGAAAACGGCACAAGTTTGCCTTCTATCGAATTACTGATCTCGTTGTGTCAATTGTTTGAAACAAAGGTAGAAAATATACTTTGTTTGAATGAAACGACGACGATTGAAAATGAAGACGATTTGTTTAAAGATCATAGTAGATCCTATATTTTAAACCAAATCATCACAGGAAAACTTAAAGTTAACATTCCGAATGTTTTGTACCAATTCTCATCACTTGAGCGCATGCAAATCTTAAAAGCCGTAAAAGACGGGAAATTATTGTGTGATTTGATAGACTTAAGTGCGCATCTTACGCAAAGCGAACACAAGTTTCTATTTAATAAAATTAAACAAGGAGGTATAATTTTATGATACTTAAAAAAATGTTGGTGGACGGACAAGAAATCCATGTGCAGCTCAATAAAGAAGAAGCAAAGAAAGCCTACTTGAATCAAGAAAGCTTAGTTTTTACGGACGAGGAAGAAAAACAAGAATTTATCGAGTCCTGCAAAAACGAGCAAGAAGAACCGATAAAAGAAGAACCAAAACCAAAATCCAAGATGCATAAATTAATTCAATTGTTGCCATTTATGGACAGTGAATCGATTCGTGATTTGGTCGAAAAAATCTTGGCAAACGATGATACTTTAAATGATTTAAACATCGTGGCAGTGCTGCCTTTTTTAGAAAAGGATCAAGCCACAGCTCTATTTAAGAAAGCACTTGCGGGCGGACATCCTAAATTAAATCCAATGGCTATAGCGCCTTTTGTAGAGGACGAATCACTTTCTTTCATAGTCGATGAGTATATTGCGGGTAATATTTCAGAATATCAGCTAGACGGTTTATATCCTTTTTTAAGCGAAAGTGATTTAAAACGATTATTCAAGCACATCATCAATAACGATTAAAAAGGGTTATCTCGTAGTCATATCTAATAAAGACTCTTAAGAACGGATATTTATCAAAAAGACTTTTTCATTAAAGTCTTTTTTGATTGGAGTAGATTGTTTAACGGCTATGATAATGATTAATAAAGGCTACAATGTATCGTCTGGATTTTAACCGATGATTTGAATTTTATCAGAATCTAATTCAAAAACCTAACTGCAAATTTTTATGTTTACCATAGGTTTTAAAATCGATAAGTGATATAATTAAAATCAAATTCCGTCTATTTATATTAACTACTAAAGGAGATCTGACAAATGCAGAAATTGTTCAATAAACCTTGGTTTACGGGCTTGGTAATTCTTGGAGCGATACTAATTGTATTCTTATTAAATCTTTGGATTTTATCCCTTAATTTATCATCGCCATACAGATTTTCTGATTTCTGGTCATTAGCAGAGGGCTTTTCTTATGGCGGATCCTTGAATCTATTTGCATTTATTATGACGACAGTATTTTATGTTTCGATATTTGCGATATTGTTATCAGCCTTTAGTTTTATCAAGAAAAACAATTGGGGATATATTGTTGCCGGTATTTTTCTAATGGGATTTGAGATAACGCTCATCATATTTCAAGCTTTATTTCAGTACTTGACTACCTTCGCTATGGTTCTGATAATTTTTAATATTCTTTTAATTATCGGATCATTTGTTTTGATGATTTTCCGGAACAAGATTCTTGTTCAAACTAAAGCCCCAATAAAAACAGAAAGAGAAATTAATTTAAGCAAAACCAAAATACCTTTTTATGTCTTATTAATTGATATCGCAACAATCTTTGTTTTCTTGACGACATTCATAGTCCCCCTGTTTTCATTAGAAGAATCCGGTGAGTTTTACAATGCGGTAATGATTAAAGTCTTGTTTGCCGGCGATACTAATCTCGTTAGCTTGATTTACTTTTTCGTCAATTTCTCTATTATGCTGGCAATCGTTTTTTACTTTGCCAACAGTCTTTCTCATTATTTCTTTGACAAGGAGAAATTTATCAAAGAGTCCAAAACTTTGGTGACATTGGCATTCATAGCCACATTGACTTTTTTCCTCACGGGAGTAGGTACGAATATTTTTTATACATTTGATGAACAAGTTGTCAAAACAGTAGCTTACATACCTTTGTTCATGATGATTATAGTAATATTTGCCCATGCTGTTTTCAGAGGGAAATACAGCGCTTACTATGAAATAAATACAGATGTTCCTAAAGCTAAATATGCTAAAATAGAGCCTTTATTTTATGTTATATCGCTGACTGCCGTATCAGTTTTAATGTTACTTCTGAATATTGTCAAAATAGAGGTTGAGGCTAACAACTACACTAATAATGTAAGTTTGACCGGTTTTTCAATTTTAAAAGATTACGCCAGCCTTGATCAAGGCTATCACTTCATCGCCTTTGTGCTTGTCGTTATGCTGATTGCTGTTGGGATTGGTTTGGTAATTGCTATCGCAAGTTATCTTTCGAAATACAAACAGTTCAATGCAATCGTTAAATCGGTGACTTTCGTTAATGTTTTCTTTGTGTTCATCATCGCCATCTCGGGCTATTATTTCCAGATAGCTAAAGAAATCGATCAGATGGTGATACTGGACATATTCGATTTTTACGGTATTAATTTACCTAGTTCCTATAGTTATGATTACACAATTTCCACTGATGCAATCTATGCTTTGATTGCTTCAATTGCCATTGTTATATTGATGTTTCTAAGAAAAGCCTTCGAACGCGAAGACGCCATTTTAGTAGGCGCGGATTCACTTGACTCTCTTGATGGCTCTCGCGGAAAAGGCGACTCAACGGAGAATAGTTTAGATGATTTTTCTGGTAGCGTTTTTGACCCTTGTCCAGCCTTTAGTTTGTTGGATTCAAAAGCTGATGAATATAAGAGAGATTTGGAAAAACGCAGGAAATTAAAGGCAAACAAATCTACTTTAAATGAACTTGTAAATTTTGTAGTGGATTATGCCAGAAATTCTCGACTTCATCTTTCCTATACACCTGAAGATATAGCCACCTTTATCGCCGGTCTTGGAGCTTCTCGACTATCAATCTTGCAGGGTATGTCCGGAACGGGAAAGACGAGTTTGCCAAAAATTTTCTCTGAAGCTATTTTCGGTAATTGCGAAATTATCGAAGTGGAGTCATCATGGAAAGATAAAAATGAGTTGCTCGGCTATTATAATGAATTTTCCAGCAAATATACGCCAAAGAAATTTACCATTGCTCTTTATAAAGCGGCGCTTAATCAAGAAGTATGCACTTTCATACTGCTTGACGAAATGAATCTATCCCGAATAGAATATTATTTTTCTGACTTTCTGTCTTTAATGGAAAATGAAGAAAATCAGAGAAACATAAAACTGGTCAATATCAAATTGACAAAAATAGAAGAAGGAAACGAAGTAGAATATCTGGCTTTAGAAAATGGAAACACATTAAAAGTCCCGGCGAATGTCTGGTTTATCGGCACTGCGAATCGTGACGAATCGACCTTCGTAATTTCTGACAAAGTCTATGACCGCGCCCATACCATGAACTTTACCAAACGCGCAGCGAAAGTAAGAAATTATTCAGAACCAATGGCACAAAAATATTATGACTATGAACAAATTAGTAAGTTATTCACCGAAGCTAAACAAAACGGTGATTTCGATGCGGAAAGAAACCAACTTATAAAAAATGTTGAAGCTTTGCTCGCTCCATTCAACATCTCTTTCGGTAATAGAATATTGAAACAAATCGAAGACTTTGTAAATATCTATAAGGCTTGCTTTAAAAATGAAAATGTTGAAAATGAAGCGATTGAAAAAATTCTTTTAAGTAAAGTGGTCGCTAAACTAGAAGTAAAAGCTATTGATGATAAAGAAAAACTGGAAATGGAATTTGAAAAACTTAAATTGAATCAATGCGTTGATTTCATCAGACGTCTAGACAACGAATAAAATGACAAAAGATATAGATAGAATTAGATTTGAAGAATA
>JAQVFZ010000049.1 GCA_028697025.1 Candidatus Izemoplasmatales bacterium
ATCTTCCTTACCATTAATCGCTCCGGGATAATCCATCATTTCTCCCAGACCGATGACCTTGTCATACTTTAAATAGGTTTTTATTTCTTTGGCCAAAAGTCTCGCACCTGAAGTTTCATATTCAGTTGAAGGAACACATGAAGGTATCATCATATAGACATCCAAAGGTGATTTTGCACTTGAAGCGAGCATAAAGTCTATTCCGTCCCTGCCACAAACATTAGCTATTTCATGGCAATCGGCAATCACCGAAGTCGTGCCTCTTGCCATAACAGCTTTAGCATAATTGCTCGGAATCAACATGCTGGATTCGATGTGAACGTGACCGTCAATAAAACCAGGAGCTATATAATATCCAAGGGCATCAACTTCTTTTTTGCCCGAATAATCTCCAACTCCGACAATTATGCCATCGCTGATGGCGATATTGCCTTTATCGACCGTCTTGGAAAAGACATTGATGATCTTGGCATTCTTGATGACCAAATCTGCCAACACTTCGCCTTTTGCTACTTTTAACAATTTTCTTTTGTCCAAAACAAACCACCTCTTAAAGATTCAGATTTTCAATAAATTCCCTCAATAAATTCAAAGCTACAACTTTACGATATGCTTTATTTGATCTTTGGTCGTCAATTGGATTAATGGCTTTTTCATACCAGGAGACAATGGTTTCTTTCATTTTCTTGATATCTTTAACTGTTCGCGAAATAATCTTTTGTTCCAGTTCGTCTGCTCTCACTACAGTTACGTTGACCGCTCCAAAACTGACGCGAAAATCTTTAATCTTTTTTCCCTCAACTATATAAGCGCCTGCGAAAGCAACTTTAGATATTGCGTCTGACAATCTCGGACCAACTTTTTTAAAATAAGCTTGGTCAAATTCAAACTTCGGAATAATGATTTTTGAAATCAACTCATCTTTGGCTAGTTCGATTTTCCTTACTCCGGTGATGAAATCAGAAACTTTCATTCTCCGGAGATTATTCATAGACCTGATTTCAATTTCTGCATCAAGCAAGTACAATGTAACGAGCGAATCGCCTGCCGGAGAGGCATTGGCAATATTGCCGGCTAAAGTAGCCGTATGTCTGATAGCCGGTGAGGCCATTTCCAAAATGGTATTACGCAATATTTCCGGAACAATCATGGAATCCATGATTTCTTCCAACGATACGGCAGAACCAATATAAATATACTGGTCGTCCTCATAGATTTTTTTTAATTCCTCAATTTGGAGGATATAACAAACGTCTTTCTTATAACCTATTGCAAGTTGTGAAGGAGCTCGGTTTTGAATCAGTACGTCTGTCCCGCCTGCCACAATTTTCAAATCGAATTCATTAAGCAGTTTCAGACAATCTTCCAGCGTTTTTGGTACATACGCGTTTACCATAAACCTTCACCTCGCTTGATGGCTTCCTTTACTGCTTCAACGATTAAGTTGTAGCCAGTGCAACGACAAAGATTGCCGGAAAGACCGATTTTGATTTCAAAATCAGTCGGATGGGGATTTTTATTCAACAAGCTCTCGGTTGCTATTATCATTCCCGGAGTACAAAAACCACATTGAACCCCGCCAGCTTCAGCGAAAGCTTCCTTGATTGTCTCATATCTTTTTGTTTTGGAAAACCCTTCAATCGTCATTACTTCTTTCCCGATGACGTTGGCCAATGGCGTCGAACAGGAATTGATGATTCTATGATCCAACAATACAGCACAAGCACCGCACTCACCCTCGCCACAACCTTCCTTCACCCCGGTTAAAGAAAAATCATCTCTGAGCACATCCAACAACCGACGATTCAAGTCGGTATCGATTTCTACGAACTCTTCATTTAATTTAAAGTTAATCTTTGCCATTATTCACCAACTCCATTATATATTCCGGTGTAACAGGAATCTTATACACTTGTCGCTTGATTGCTTGTTCAATCGCCTTGGCTACTGCCGGAGCGCCGCCCACAAGCGACAATTCTCCGACGCCCTTGGCTCCATATGGACCATAGGCATAAGGATTGTCAAATAAATAGGTCTCCATCGGCGGCATATCCATCGCTGTCGGAATGATATAATCAGTCATGTTTTTCTGCATGATTTTGCCATCTTTATGATTCATGACTTCGAGATAACCATAAGCTAATCCTTGAGCCAAACCTCCATCCGCCTGACCATAGACCATTCTTTCGTCGATGGCCTTGCCGACATCATAAACCGACCAAGTCTTATGTAGTTTTACCTGATATGTAACCGGATCGACCTCGACCTCGACAACATTGACGCCCCAAGAATATGCAGGATAAGCATCGCCAGTAAAAGTCGCTTCATCGAATTCTATATATGAAGGTTGTTCATATACTTTTTCGACGATAAAGTTTTCTTCAGAAAATCTTTCTTTCATTTCTTTAGCGCATCTTGCGACAATACCGCCAACAATCATCATCGTTCTCGAAGCGACTGTCGGACCTGAGTCAGAAACATAATCCGTATCCGGATTATTGAAGATGACTCTTTCAATCTCAATATCCAAGATATGAGCTACAAGTTTTCTGAAACTGGTTTTGACACCTTGGCCCATATCTACCGCAGCTATCAATATCTCGACAGAGTCGCCTTGTTTTTTAAGTTTAACTTTGGCTTTGATATGATTCTTTTCTCCCGAACCTGTGAAACCACAGCCATGGAAGAAAATACTCATGCCTATGCCTTTATAAGAATCTTTTTGATCAAATAGTTTTCTTTTGGTTTTATAGTCTGAAACTTCCATGGCCTTATTAATCATATCTTCCAACAAAATCGGATCGCGATATAATCCCATAGTCGATGTATAATCGCCTTGTTTAGCCAAATGCTCCACTCTAAACTTGAATGGGTCTTTTCCGATTTTCTTAGCGACGTGATCGACGAACATCTCGATTGCAAACATCATCTGTGGTGCACCGAATCCCCTGAACGCTCCATTGGGAACGGTATTCGTCCTGAATACATCACCTTGGACATCAAGATTGTCTATTGTGTAGGCACCGCTTGAAGCAATCAAAGCTCGAGATAAAACCACACCGCTCAAACCGATATTCGCACCACCGTCAAGTCCGACCTTGACGGCGAGACTAATAATTTTGTCATTTCTCATTAATGCCTTCAAAGTTGTTTTTGAAGGATGACGTTTTGTAGTGGAAAGTATATCTTCTTCCCTTTCATAGATTAGCCTTATCGGTTTTTTTATCTTTTTGACAGCGACCGCCAACTGACAAGCAATCAAGGATGGAAATTCTTCTTTGCCACCGAAGGCTCCTCCTACGGTAGCTTGTATGACCCTTACCAGCTTATCTTCGACGTCAAGTGCTTGAACGAGTGCATTCTTGACATAGTAAGGACATTGAATCGATCCCACCAAAGTAATCTTTTCATTATCTTCCATATATCCGATCATGCCTTGAGTCTCGATATAAAGCTGCTCCTGATATGAAGTCTCATAGGATTTCTCAATTATTATATCGCCTTTTTTGGGTTTAAAACCTTCGCCTTTTTTAAATTCATAATGAATGACGCTATCAACCCAATCAAACAAGGGTTTTTCCTCTTTATAAGTTACTTTCACCTGTTTTAAAAGTTCATTAACGAGAAACTTATCTGGCCCAATCAACAAAGCGATTGGCTCATGAAGATAAGTAATCTTACCCGTAGTAAAAATAGGCATGTCATCAAATATTACCTTGACGATATTTTTTCCCGGAATATCCTTGTAATCAACGACGAAATACCCTTCCGGCAGCTTTGGGTAAATTATTTCAACTATCTCTCCTTTGGCAATAGTCGCTCTTAAAGTCAGGGCATGAAGCATGCCTTCCATTTTTATGTCAGCGACATATTTTGCTTTTCCGGAAATTTTTTCATCGTTATCGACTTTATTGATACTTTGGGAAATATCCTTCATAACAATCACCTCTTCAAAGAATAACTGATGGCACCGGTCGGACATTTGGCGATACAAAGACCGCATTCAAAACACTTATCGGGATTAAAAGTTATCACACCAGGATAGGAAATTGCGAAATATGGGCAAATCTTTTCGCACAACATGCAATCGATGCATTTATCCCGGTCTAACACAGGCAATGACTGCTTATAGACAACTTCTTTTTTCAAGCCGTGATTAATGACTTCTTCAATTGAAGTAAAACCATACTTTTCCAAAGCTTTAGGTAAATCAGCAATGATTTTTTTATAGAGGTCCTTACCGTTAAGCAAAGCTGCAGAAAGCATTTGTACAGCACTGGCACCGGCCAATAAAAATTCCAGAACATCCTCAGCGTTTTTAATTCCACCGACGCCAATCACAGTCAATGATGGTTCAGCTTGCTTGATTTTATAGACGGTGGCTAAAGCTACAGGCTTAATTGCCGGACCGGAAGTCCAGACAAAACCTTTTTCATTGCCATAAATAATGCTTTTTTCTTTTAAATCGATTTTCATGGTCGGGCCCAATGAATTAATGGCAACCACACCATTAGCACCCGCTTCCTTGATGGCTTTGGCAAAGCCTTCAGGATCAGGCAAATGCGGACTGATTTTCATATAAATCGGTTTTTTTGTATGTTTTCTGATTGCCTTGACTGTTCCTTGAATGACTGTCAAGTCGGTTCCAACATAATGAGTGGAAATTTCATATGCATCGGCATATTTTTCCACCATCGGTACCAAGAACTCCATATCTTCCTTGGTATAACCCAAAGAGATAATTAAAGGCTGATCTTTGCTTTTGTGAAACTTTGGCAAAATTTCATTTATCCAAACTTCATAACTCAATTCACTCCAGAGTTCCGAATTCATAATAAAAGTCTTATCGCCATAGATGCATGGTTTTGGTATATGCGGCAGAGCTTTTGAAATTGTCTTGGTGACAATTCCCCCAAGTCCTTGAGAAACCAAAAACTCCAGTTTTTCCAAATCGCCGTTCAGCGGTCCTGCCGCAGGCATCAAAGGGTTATTGAATTTCAAGCCGTCAAAACTAGTACTTAAATCGAACATCTTTGCCTTCCTTTCCGATTATCTTCCATAATCTCTCGGATTGTGCTATTGCCAAAGAAAATTTTTCTTGATAATTTTCTTTGGTTTTATAATTTTCAATCAATATCTTGCCACCGGCAATAACTTTTTCCGGTCTAAAATTTGGAAAAGCGCCGAAAAAGACATGACTGAATATATTATCCTTTGTTACTGGTGTATAAGGATTGAAATCGATGATGACTAAATCGGTTTCCGCGCCTTCTTTGATGCAACCGAGATTGGTCTTAAATATTTCATTCGCATATTCATAGGTATTATTGATGATGGTTCTTAAATCATTTAAGCTGAACGCTACAGGCGACTTGCCCAATAAATGCGAAAGGTAATAGATGTTTAAATATTCTATAGGTTGTGACGGCAATAATCCGTCATTGCCGCTGATGACCCTGATGCCCTTATCAAGAAATTTCTTTATCTGAGAAATGCCAACGGCATTATTCAGGTTTGAAGTGACGTTGACGGCGATAGTCGACCCATGTTTCTTGATGATGTCCATCTCGGTTTCGTCAATGTGAGTGCAGTGAACCAACAACGATTTTTCATTCAAGAGCTTGAACCTTTCGAGTCTTTCAACCACTCTCATTCCATATTTGGTCAGACAGTCCTCTTCATCAAGCATGCTTTCCGCAACATGAACATGAATTCCCGCTCCATTAAGTTTGCCACTGATTTTAGTCAAAGTATCATCACTCAAAGATAATGAAGCGTGCATGCCGAATAATCCGTCGCTATTTTTTTGATGATTATGTTCAATGAAATCCAAGTTTTCTTCAATCGCAGAAGAAACATTGAAACGATCAGAGGTTTCAAAAGCTAAAATCGCTCTTATTCCTAGTTCGTCAACTACCGCTTTCTTGATCATATGAAGACTGCCTCTGATTGACCCGGAGGCATGATGGTCGATAAGAGTTGTAGTGCCCGAAGACAATTGTTCTAAAGCGCCCATAAAGGCTGAATGATAAACCAAATCCAAATCAAGAAAATGATCCATCTTCCACCATAATTGTTTCAATATATCCAGAAAATCTTTTGGATTGAATTCAATCGCCATTCCTCTGGCAAACGTTGAATACAAATGAGTGTGACCGCTGACAAAGCCCGGCATAACAAGCTTTCCTGTACAATCAACTTCCATATATCCATGATTTTTGTATTCACTCATTGGCTTGATGATCCTTATATGATCATCGAAAATGATTGAGACATTCTCTCGATAATCCTTATAATCATAAAAGCGAGCATTGATTAAAGCATACATATGATCACCTATACTTTCTTGCTGACAGGTTTAATAAACTCATGATTTTTAATGATGAACTCACCGCGATTCATGGTATGAACAGTTTCTCCCGATCTTTTAAAATTGTCATATAAGAAACAATCAGTTTTGCCATGATTCTTGGAAATAAAATTATCATAAAGTTCGTAAACAAATAAATTAGCTAGATTTCCTTCTTTGATTTCTCCCCTACCGGCAAGATTCGGATAAAGTGAAGCTATATTCTTACTCATCTTGTCAATTGCTTTTTCCTTGAAAAACTCATATAGAACATCAAACGAATTTTCAATACCGCCAATGCCCAGAGGAATATCCTTAAGGTACTTTTTATCTTTGTCTTTCTTGTTGAAGGCACAGTGATCGGTCCCGATAGAAAAAACATCGTTGAAATTTTCTTTCAATAAAGTTCTTTCTCTTCTTGTTCTTAAAGGAGGAGCCAAAGTATATAAATAGCCGTCTTCCCTTTCCAAGAAATCATTGGTGAAGGCAAAGTAATGCGGACAACTCTCGATAAAAAAGCGTTTATTGATTAAATTGGGAAAATCTTTCTTGAGTTTTTCCAAGGTAACGCCACTTGACAAGTGGACCATATATAGATACCCACCGTTAATTTCTGTAAAAGCAGCCAATTTCAGCGCTTCTTTTGTTTCTGCCAAAGTTGGTCTTGATTTTAAGAGACAGTTATATTTGAAATTCGGATTCAAGTCAATCAAGGTATCGTTTTCAATATGTGCCAAAAGTAAGAAATCGTATTTTGATGATAGTTTTAAAAGCTCGATGATTTGATTATCATAGGTTCTACGATTAGAATCGGAATAGGTGGTAAAGAGCTTTAAGGAATTGATTCCCAAACTCTTCATCTTGATTACAAACTCTTCCAAATCGCAGTTTGGATTCTTGATTGTCGCATGAAAACTATAGTCGCAAACAGAAGTTTTCGCTTCTTCTAAGCGCCTATAATAAGCTTTTTCCAAGTCGATTGGATTATCCACAGGATCCAAAAAATCAATCACAGTCGTTATCCCGCCATAAACAGCCTGAAGTGTCCCGGAATAAAAATCGTCTCGAGAATGAATCGATCCTAAATCCAGATGAAAGTGGACATGAGGATCAATCAACGCCGGAATTACCAAGGCATTGTTAACATCTATACTTTCTTTTGCGGGCAAAATTTCAGGAGTGATTTTGGCAATCACTTCTTTTTCGATATAAACATTGGTTTTGACAAAATCACCGGCGATAAAGACTTTGCCATTGCGGATAACCTTATCGTACATCTCTTTGCTCCTTAGATAATCTCTACTTCTTTCATCTGGTACTTATGAATAACTTGATTGATTAAATCATCTCTCACTACCAAGCATAAATCCATGTCGTTATCAAGCAACTTAACCAATACTTGATGGAATCCCTGATCATTCAATTCCAATAGACTGATTTCATCCAAAAAGACGGGACTGATATTTTTAGCTATGAAATCATCAATCATTTCTTCAACATAGTTGAATGCATCCTCATAAAAATGATAAGGTCCGACTTTGCAGATAATGGCTTTAGAGCCGTCATCATAGATATCCCTGATTACGAAAGGAATCAATTTATTGTTTGACAATTGTAAAAGGTTGTAACCATAAACCAAATTACCTTTCATGATTTTACGGGAAATAAAACCATCTCCTTGAGGATGATTTTGGTAATACTCCAATAATCTTGTGCTTTTTTGAGAATTAATCTTCCCAGTAACAATCCTTATCATCTAGAGTCTCCCTCATATGTCTATGACCTTTTTTTTGATAGGTCAAAGCCAGTATTTCCGCAGTTATTGATATTGCGATTTCTTCAGGAGTCATTCCCCCCAGTTCCAGACCAATGGGCGAATAGAAAAAGCTTAGGTCGATATCTTTACCATACTTTTCATAGGTTGAAGCCAAATAACCTCTGATTTTGTCTGGAGAACACAACATGCCTAAATATTTAGGCTTGATTTGTTTCTCTAGGATGCGGTTGATTACATGATAGTCGTATTTATGACTAGGAGTACAGACAATGATATAATCACCGTCTTTGATTATGTCTTGATCAATAAAATCGACGAAACCCTTATTGACCAAAATATCGGCACCGCTAAACTTCTCGATGACTTCAGTTCTTTCATCAATGACAGTCACATGGTAATTCATCGTCTTCAAGACATTTGTCAAAGCTTGACCGACATGACCGGCACCAAAAATATAAATAGTCGCCTTAGGGCCGATATATTCGTAAAACAAACTGACGATTCCGCCACAAACCATTGGTAAAGTCATGCCTTCCGGTATTATTTTTACTTCATCAATTACATAGTTTTCCAGTAAAGAGGTTTGGTTCTTGAGAAGTTCAACTGCTTTTGCTTTTGCATA
>JAQVFZ010000003.1 GCA_028697025.1 Candidatus Izemoplasmatales bacterium
GCCTGATTGGGAAATCAAGACGAAAAGCGCGTCTTTTTCCAGAAGCGGAGGATTATAGGCAAATTCGCTGGCGATAAACACTTCAGTCGGAATCTTGGTCAGGTTTTCAAAATAAAATCTGCCGATGTATCCGGCATGCATTGAAGTGCCCGCTGCCAGGATATATATTCTTTTTTTATTTTTGAACAGATTTTTGGTTTTATCGGATACGTCCAGTTTACCGTTGATCAGATACTTGGAGATGATTCTTCTGATAACGGCGGGTTGTTCGGATATTTCCTTCAACATGAAATGCTCATAGCCGCCCTTGTCGATTTCGTTAACGGCCAAATCCATTTTATGCTGCTGCAATTTGACTGATTTCCCGATGATGTCATAAGCTTGGAAAGTTGTTTTTCCGTTCTTTTGGGCCACGATGAAGGTCTTATCTTCAATCAAATAATAGTACTCGCTATTACCTACCAAAGCCATCAAATCCGAACCAAAGGTCACACCTTTATCGGAAGAACCTATTAATAGCGGACTTTTGTTTTTGGCCGCATAAATCGTATCGTTTTTTTCTTTATCCATGATTAAAAGCGCGTAGGAACCTTCAAGGAGCGAAAGCGTCTTTCTAATTGCTTCTTCTGCGGACATCGTCTTGGCAAAGTTTTCAATTAGGTCCGCAATTACTTCCGTATCGGTTTCACTGATGAAAGTAAAGCCTTGAAGATACCTCGCTGTTAATTCCTTATAGTTGTCGATAACGCCATTGTGAACGACAATAAAACGATCCGAAGCCGATGAGTGCGGATGAGAATTGACTTGATTCGGTTCGCCATGAGTCGCCCAGCGCGTATGTCCAATTCCGATGAAATTATTCATCTTATAATCATAACTGTTTATCAAATGGTCAACACGACCAGGAGTTTTATAAGTAACGTATCTACAATTCTCTTCGTTCAAGAAACTGATACCGCAAGAGTCATAACCGCGGTATTCAAGTTTTTTCAAACCGTTCAAAATCACATCGGTCGCTTTAAGTTTCCCGATATAGCCAACGATTCCACACATGAATTATCTTCCCCCTAGGATAAAAATCATTATATCAAAAAAAATGAATATTTGCAACGCAAATATTCTCTTCTAAAATCAAAAAGACCGCAAAAACTACTTGCAGTCTGCATAAATATTGACTAAAACCGTTATCATAAACATAACCGTTAAGCCGATTAAGTAAATCACTCCTTCCTGATAGATAATGACATTGTCATTAATTAAAGTGAAAGACGGTACGAACGATAAAATTACTGTTTCTAAATCAGAGAAATAATCACTGGGAAATAAAATCGTCTTTTTGTACCAAAAAATGACTATTGGTACCGTCAATATCAGAAAATGATTAAAAATCGCAAATAAAAAAAATACCATGACCTGAAGAAAGATAGCCTGATAAATAATCCAAGCAAATAGATTAATCAAAATTGCCAATCTTAAAGGAAAGGGAGTAAACCAATTAACCAGAATCACAGTAGATATGAATGCAAAAGCGATTGATAAAATTGTCGATAAAAAGGCTGCTAAATAGCGACTAAGGAAGAAATTGGCTCTTTGACGTCTATTTTCGGTGGTAAAGAAAACCAAGACCTGGTTTGTTTTCGAAGAAAGTACGGTCGCAATAAAAATTGCAGTGATGCTGACCATGACTTCGACCAACAAGCCGCTTTCAACTAGAAATGTTTTAAGATATTCTTCAGGATATAGGTCCAACACTTGATATCCCATTTCAAGATTCAAAGTGAAAACCAAACCCAAGACGATGACGATCAGAACAATTGCATAACAGATTATAAAAATCGAGGAAAAGAGATAATTGAATTGCAATTTTAGATAATTCATCATTGAATTCTACCGTTGACTATTTCAATAATATTTCTCGACTTATATCTGAACTTTTCGGGACTGTGAGTAGAAATTATAACCAATCTTGTTTTGGCCAACTCATGTAAATAACTCAGTAAATTCTTTTGACTCTCACTGTCCAAAGCTATCAATGGTTCATCAAGGATAATGATTTTCGGGTCATGGATCAGCGCCTGCAATAGATTGACCTTCTGCTTCATTCCATTCGATAACGAGCGAATTTGCTTATGACGGTAACTTTCGAGATTGAACATCTTCAATAGATAAATTGAATGATCGTGATATGCCGCTTTTCCCAACCCCTTGATTCTACCGATATTATACAAAAACTCCTCTACTGTGAAGAAATCGGGCATGATGTAGTATTCTGGAGCATAACCGATTCTCCATCTTTTCTTTTCGATATTGCCACTATAGCTGATCAATTTCATTATGCATTTCAATAGCGTCGACTTTCCCGATCCGTTCTTGCCAATCAAAAGATTGATACCTCCACTGTTCAAGCTTAAATTCAAGTCAAATACACCCTTGTCTTTACTATAAGCTTTCGTCAGATTATTGATAGTGATATTGATATTCTCTAATTTTATCGCTTTGTTCATTCAGATCAATCATCTCATCGAAAAATAAATAATCGTCGATAATGAGGGTGTAATCACTATCATTGTAAGAATAGTCGATAATTATCGGAAAGCGGTAGATTTTACTTTTTTCACGGTAGACCATAGGTATTACATAGTAATATTCGCTTTCTAGCAAAAACTCGCCTTGATCCACTTCGTTGAACATCTCATAATCAGGAATGATTTCAGTCAATAGAGTTTGAGGAGCGATTTTCTCTTCACTGACGTAAACGCTGTTAAGGTCGAAAGAATAGTTGGAATCAAGAGTCCTAATATTTTTGATGGTGATAGGGAAGTTAGTCAAACTTTCGAATCGAAAGACTAAGGCATTTATATAGTCGGAGCCTTCAAAATCGTTGATGACGGCATATAGATTATTATAATCAAAATGATTGCTAGGATTGATTTCCCTAAAATCCAACCACACATCGCCAATCTCTAGTTCTAAGGAAACGTCATTGACGTAATTTATAGTTAGAAAACAGTCCTTCATCCCCAAAAATAGATCAGTGACTTTAATTTGAGTAAAATCAATTTCCAGATTGTACAAAGAATAACTTCTTCCCGAATAAACGATATCTCCATCGTTCTTGTCAATCCTTAAAATGTCTACCGCAATCAAGCTATCTTCATTTTTTAATGAACTCGAAGCGATATTTTGCGTATGAGTGATGAAGGATTCGTCGCTATCAATGAATAAACTGACGAAAAGCGTTTCGTTTTCCGTCATCAAACGACTGTAGTTTTGTTTGATGGTAAAATAATTGACGACAGTCGCTTTTTCTTTCATTGTCAAAATTAGAATACTGCCGACAACCAAGTAAATGCCAATTATCAGAAAGAATAACTTTTTCATTTCATTCTTTCCTTGATGATTTCATAATACTCGGTTTGAACCGTAAATGTCTCCCATCCGCCTTTTGTGGTATTTATCCAGAAAAAATAATATTTACCGACGCCGTTGTTGACTTCGCCTGTACCCCGAGTAATGATTTTCACATAAGTCTTCGGATCGACGATAATGGAAAATTCGTATGTTTCTTTGCTTGAGGTAAGTTTTGAATAGGAGATACTGGCTTTGATATCCGCGTCAACTGCGCCCTTGAATTTCTTGACTTCACCTTTAACTTCCAGTTTAATACCGCCAGTGGCCGATAATTGATACTTGGTTTCTTCTTTTTCTTCAAGAGTTATTTCGTGTTTGATTGCCGTATAGCCATTGTTATAAATTTTAAGTTTTGTTTCGGAAACAAATTCCACCGGTTCGTTACTATGGACAACGTTGATTTTCCAACCCATGAATTTTTTCTTTTTGATTTTTTCATAGTTTGATGAATAGTCACTATCTTCATAATCCTTCAATAAGAAAACTTCGTCATCTTCAAATACAATTTCTTGATAGTTCTGGTATTCTTCCGCCTGAATGTTAACCATATTCAATACCATAAAAAATGTAAACGCTAAGACAATTAACAATTTTTTCATAAAAAAAACCTCCTCTTTGTTCTAAATACTACAATAGAGGAGATAAAATTCTTTAAATTAAAATATTTTCCTTGAAATAATTAAGCGTGTCATGATATCCCATCTCAAATCTTTTCTGGCCTTGATCTTGATCGAAGTTCAAGGTTCCGCCCAATGATTTTGATGGTTTAACCTCATAGAAATTGATGCCAGGATACTTATTCTTGTTGATGAAGTAAAGTCTGAACAAGTGAATCACGATAATGGTATCGCAGCCTGCATCAATCAGGGATTTTACCGGAGCATTGTCATATAAGCCACCGTCGAACACCTGCTCACCATCCATATGAACGGAGGGGAAGACAAAAGGGATTGAACATGAAGCCAAAATTTGTTTTACGACCAATTCGTCCTTTTGTTTATGAAGCGGCGAATAGATTACTTGAGATTCTTTCTTGATATAATGTTTGAAGGATGATCTTAAAAGTCCCATCACTCCTTCGTTTTCCATTCCAGCCGGAGATAGCGTTATAAAAATCTTTTGTTGTTTGATTTTAGCATAATCGATGTTGTCCTGCAATAGTTTTTCCAAAAGGGAAATTTCGTAGATGCCGCTGTTGACGACACCCAATTTCTTTTCTCTTAAGGTCTTGAAGACGGAAGTGTTCTTGTTGAAATCGTTTGAAGGATAATTCAACCATAATTCTTTGATTTCATCAGGATTTTTGCATGCCAATAAAGTAGCGTTCACGGAACCGATGCTGGTTCCTGAGACGGCATAAATCTTTGGCAATATTCCCAATTCTTCAAGGGCTTTGATGGCTCCGGCCTGATATGATCCCCGGGCACCGCCGCCGGTTAAACATAATCCAATCTTTTTCATAAATTATTCCTTTTCAATATGGCAATTTTATGGTGTTTTGAAAGACTTCGTTGATGGTTCCGCCACCAAGGCAAATCTCTCCGTCATAAAAAACAGCTGCTTGTCCTGGGGTAATGGCTCTAACGGGTTTATTGGTTATAACTTCTAAAGTGGTCTCATCAAGCCATTTGATAATCACTGGATTATCCGCTTGACGATACCTGAATTTAGCCATGCATTCCTTAGTGCCGGTAAATTTTTCTGGTGAAATCCAGTTTACTCCTTCGACAATCACTCGATTGGCGTAAAGCAAGGGATGGTGAAAACCTTGTCCCGCCAATAAAACATTATTTTTAATGTCTTTTCCAATCACGAACCAAGGCGCTTGTGAAAAACGACTGTCGCCGCCGATCAGAAGTCCTTTTCTTTGACCGATGGTGTAATACATCAATCCGTCATGTTGACCGACTACTTTGCCGTCCAATGTCTTGATGTCTCCCGGTTTGGCATAGATATAGTTTTTAAGAAAGTTCTTGAAGTCTCTTTCGCCAATGAAACAGATTCCGGTCGAATCTTTCTTTTGTGCCGTCGGCAAATTGTTTTCCATGGCGATTCTACGGACCTCGGTTTTAGGCAGATCCCCGACCGGAAACAAGCTTTTGCTCAACTGACTCTGATTGAGTTGGGAGAGAAAATAAGTTTGATCCTTATTATCGTCCACTCCCTTTAACAAGAAAAATACGCCGTTTTCTTCTTTAACCCTTGCATAGTGGCCATAAGCAAAATAGTCGGCTCCCAATGATTTTGCAACTTCTTGGAAACCGGCAAATTTGACATATTTGTTGCATAATATATCTGGGTTCGGCGTCCGGTTTTTCTTATGTTCTTCCAAAAAGTAGGTAAAGACGTAATCCCAATATTCCTTGATGAAATCATGACGGTATAGTTCAATGCCCAAATGATCGGCAACCTTTTTAGCATCAAGATAATCTTGTTCCTGCGGGCAAATATCTTCAGTCAACGTCGGATTGCCTAAGATGTCATTGTTTGCAGCCGAATCCCAGTTTCTCATGAACAGCCCAACGACGTCATAACCCTGCTTTTTCAAAAGATAGGCGCTGACGGCTGAATCAACCCCTCCACTCAGTCCTACAACAACTCTTTTCATGATGACCTCTTGACGTCGGAGACGATTCTGAAATCCGATCTTGGCGAAAGGGCGAATTCAAATACTTTTGGTGAATCTGGGCTTGCAGTGCGTTTGAACTGCTGAGAGAAAAAGCGTTTGAAGAAATTATCGACATATTCTTCTGCAATAGTCTTGTCCAATTCAAAGGCTATTTCCAATAAGTATTTGATTCTTTCCGAAGTATCGCCGGCGATAATATAGCGATGAAGGATAAAATCATTGATTTCATATTTGCCGATGATATTTTCGGTTATTTGCGACGATCTGAGTTCAGGAGTGATAGGGGTATCGAGTATATCATATAAAACCTGGCGAAGTTCACCATCGTACTTGTTGTCTGCGTAGGCTTTTATCATGAATTTGACGACGGTTTTCGGTACACCGCCGTTGACGTTGTACATAGACATCTGATCGCCGTTATAAGTCGACCAACCCAAAGCGATTTCACTCATGTCGCCAGTACCTAAAACCAGACCGTTCAATTGGTTGGCCAAGTTCATCAAGACCATGGTTCTGGCTCTAGCTTGAGCGTTTTCATAGGTTGTATCTTCATTGTTAATATCATGTTTAATCAATTCCAAATGATCTTTGACGTGTTGAGCTAAATCGATTTCTTCAGCGCTCACACCCAATAAATCCATCAGTTTTTTGGCATTGACATTGGTTCTTGAGGAGGTGTGTAGTCCCGGCAGGGTATAAGCATGGATATTCTTCTTATCCAAACCCAAATACTCAAACGCACCAACTGCCGCAAGCAAAGCTAAACTTGAATCCAAACCGCCGCTTACGCCAATTACCAAGTTTTCAACATTTGTATGTTTTAATCTTTTTGCCAATCCGAATTCTTGGATTGATGCAATCCGTTTATAAGCGTCAACGATATTGTTTTTCGGGACGAATGGCAATTTGTCCCATGGATCGGAAAACTTGAAGTTTTGGATTTTTGGCAAAGAGAATCTAACGGTTTGATATTTCAACCTGTACTTCAAGACCGAGTCGCGATAAGAAGAATTGATTCTTCTTTCATATTTCAAGCGATCGATATCGATATCCGTTTCTAAGATTTCCGTTTCCAGCGAGAACACTTTGGCTTCCCTGATCAATCGGGCGTTGTTCGCAACGATATTATGCCCGGAAAAAACGGTTTCCGAGGTTGATTCACTGGCACCGCTTGAGACATAGATATAAGCACCGCTATTTTTTCTTGAATGTTCCAGCACAGCGTTTCTTCTGACGTTCTCTTTTCCCAACACTTCATTGGAAGCGGATAGGTTGATGATGACGTTCGCGCCATTGACGCTCAAGAGATTTCCAGGCGTGATCGTCGCCCACATGTCTTCACAAATTTCCACGCCGAAACTTACTTCATCATTGGTAAAGATGATATTTCCAAACGGCACTTTCTGGCCCAGAAGGTTGATATCCTGATAGATGTCAATACAGTCGAAGCCGGAATTGAACCAACGTTTTTCATAATATTCCTTGGTATTTGGCAAATAGAATTTGGGAATTACACCCAAAATTCGATTTTTCTGGATGATGACGGCACAGTTAAGCACCAATTGATCGAGGACAATCGGCATTCCTAAAGCCACAACACCTAAAAAAGCATTATTTCTCAAAAAATAATCCAAAGCTTCATAACAATCGTCCAAGAGATTATTGTGAAAAAACAAGTCGCCTGCAGTATAAGAACTTACCGACAGTTCCGGAAAAATTGCCATATGTGAATTTGTTTTTTCCAAAGCCAAAAGCATTTCCCTAACATTATGATTAGGATTTGCCACTTCAACTTTAGGTGATATTAAAGCAACCTTTAAAAAGCCATTTTCCATTATTTATTACCTCGATATAAATCGTTTCTCATGATGTATTGGTAAATCTCGTCCGTAACGTAAAACGGATCCAATGAGTCCCTAAAAGCGCTGGATGAGATATATTGTTTAAATCCGGCGACAATTTGGAAATTATCTTTATATTGATACAACATCTGATCGTTTTCAATAATCTTTGCGCCATCAAGTCGATTGCGGTTGATGACGATGAATTTGAATTCTTTGATTAGAGCTTCAGCGTTAATCCAACGCTTGATATTGACCAAGTTATCGCTACCGATAATGAAAGCCACTTCTTCACCAGGATACATTTCACTCAGCCTTTTCAAACTTTCATAGGTACCCAAATAGTTTTGATCATCAATCTCCAGCAACGAGATTGACGCTTTAGGCAAATCTTGGACCAGGATTTCCAGCATGTCAATCCGGTATTGATCGGCAATCAATGTGCTCTTGTTGTATTTATTGGAAACGGGAAGAAAAATAAAATGATCAAAACCTACCACTTTATCGATTAAATTATAGATTTCCTTATGTGCTAAAGTCGGGGGATTGAAGGCACCGCCAAAAACAACGACCATATGATCACATCCTCAACTTCATATTTTAACATATAAAAAATATAATTTAAAGCAATATTCCCATTATAAATCAACAAATGCTGTGGTATACTAAATGGTGAATCATGAGAAAGGATGTGTTTAGCATGAATGATTTATATTTGAATGAACTCTTGAATTTCGCAACAAAAATATTGAACATAGCTTCACCAAGCGGTTTTACCGACAACGTCATCAAGCAAATAAAAAGCGACATAGAAGCTTTGGGTTACGAAACTTCTCGAACGAAAAAGGGCAATCTGATCGTAAATGTCGAAGGAAGAACTGATAAAGTTTTAGGGCTAAGCGGGCACGTCGACACTTTAGGCGCTATGGTCAGGAGCGTCAATTCTGACGGATCTTTAAAGTTCACAACCATCGGCGGACCAATCTGGCCGACTCTAGACGGCGAATACTGCACAGTCCACACCAGAGAAAATGTTGATTATCAAGGAACTTTTCTCTCCACAAGTCCTTCTTCTCACGTTTATAAAGAGGCTTCCTCAGCACAAAGGAGTCCCGATACCATGATAGTTAGACTTGATGAAGTCGTAAAATCTAAAAACGACACAATAAAATTAGGCATAGCGCCTGGAGACTTCATTTTCTTCGACCCGAAAACCACCATTACCAAATCCGGTTTCATCAAAAGCCGATTCTTGGATGATAAAATCTCGGTCGCTATTCTCTTCACCTTGTTAAAATACTTGAAACAAGAAAATATTGTCCCGGCAATGAACCTTGTCTTCATCATCTCAACTTATGAAGAAGTTGGCCATGGTGCGGCTTACATCCCTGAAGTCGACGAAATGATTGCCGTCGATATGGGCTGCATCGGTGAAGATTTGAGTTGTACCGAACAAGATGTTTCCATCTGCTGCAAAGACTCTAGTGGTCCCTACGATTATTCAATCATCTCCAAATTGGTCAAGATAGCTCAGGAAAACAAACTAAATTACGCTACCGACATCTATCCATTCTATGGTTCTGACGTCTCGGCGGCGATGCGTGGCGGCAATGATTTCAAAGGCGCATTAATCGGCCCGGGAGTTCATGCATCTCACGGGATGGAAAGAACTCATAAAGACGCCCTGGAAAACACCTTGAAACTTCTGATTGAATACATAAAATAAAAAGAAATTCCAAATCGTTACTTGTGTGTAAGCTGATTTGGAATTATTTTTTTATTTTCCGTTTTTGATGAATTCCTGGAAATACTTAGGTAAATCCAACTTAACATCAACTACGTTTTCCGTAATCGGATGAATGAAATTGGTTTTGTAGCAACAAAGCATCAATGGTGTTTGATGTTCAATCTTGTTGTAAATCTTATCGCCCACAATCGGTTTGTTGAAAAATGCCAGATGAACACGAATTTGATGAGGAACTTTGCCGATGACTTCCAAATTCAATAATGAGAAGTTGCGGAATTCTTTTTCCACATGATATTTCGTTGAGCAATCGTCGCCGCCTTCTTCAACTATTTCCCTGATAAAGGAATCGTCTTGCTTTTTGATAGGCAGACATATGTCGAAATCCTTGGCATCCAAGATGCCGTCAACGATAGCCTTAAATTCAAACTTAAGTTCGTTATCAACTTTATTGCTCAATAAAAATTTAATGAAACGATGTTTTGCAACTACGACCAAACCTGAACTTTCACGGTCAATCTTGTTGACGAAATGTACCAAGTTGTTAAGACCGATTTTTTGAAAATATCCTACCAGATAATTGGCTAAAGTATGAGATGGAGTGCTTTTAGATACCGTCATAATCATATTTTCGGGTTTATTGACGATCAAGAGATATTCGTCTTCGTAAACAATATCCAGAGCAAACTCTTCCGGTTTGACATTGGCGTTCAAACCTTCGTCTTCCAAAAGAAAATGGATCTTGTCGCCTTTTCTGACCGTGTCTTTTCTATTCTTGATTTCATTGTTGACAAATATTTTATAATTCTTTTCATCTTTCTGCAAGATGCTGGTTGGGATGTTGTTTTCTGTCATGAAACGTTTTATCGTCTCAGGCTTTTTAACCCTATAAATTAATTCCATAATTTTTCTCACCCTACTTTATACAATGATGTATAACCTTCCTCTTCAAAAGGAAAAT
The DNA here is from genome assembly GCA_028697025.1 of Candidatus Izemoplasmatales bacterium. Classification (GTDB taxonomy): domain Bacteria; phylum Bacillota_I; class Bacilli_A; order Izemoplasmatales; family Hujiaoplasmataceae; genus UBA2289. The sequence continues at coordinate 10,587 of JAQVFZ010000003.1, forward strand.
AAAAGAATATTATTTGTCCTAATAGACATTATACCATAAAAAAAGATTAATTACAAAATTAATCTCTCTCGTTTGTTATAAATAATCAATAAATCTTTAGTACAAACTAGTCTTTAATGCTTAAAAATTTATTGTACCAGCTAAGTACCAACTCTTGATTGAAAGGGAAATCTTGCTTGTCTATCCGTGATTTTAGACTTAACATTTCCTTTGCCAGAATCTGTTTGATATTTTCTGGATATTTCATCTTTTCTTGGTGCATCTTGTATTCATAAATATCCAAAATCTTATAATTGAAATCACTGTCAACTTTTAAATCAAGGTCGTAATCGATATATTTCAGAGCTTCTTCATCGATTAAAACCGGAGATGAAACATTGCAATAATAATTGACTGTACCATCCTTGATGATGGCGATAACGTTGTACCAGTGATTCTTGAAGAAAAAGGCTACAGACGGCTCTTTTGTGTACCAAAATCTGCCGGTGGATTCGATGACCTTGGTTCTTTTGTTGGCAACGATGGTACATTCTTCGTTATCTTCTAAAACCACCGCATTTTTCCAAACGCGGTGCAGGCTTTTGTCATGTTTATAACTATGGATGATGATTTTAGAACCTATAAGATTATCCATAATATCTTTTCCTATTCTTCTAAAAAATCCGGTCCTTTTAAAGTCTCGGGTTCACTTGTAAATAAATCATTGTAATCCTGTTGACGCAGGACTTCGTAAATCATCACCGCTACCGTATTTGCCAAGTTCAATGATCTGATATGGTCATTGATGGGCAAACGCACGCAGCGAGAAAGATTCTTGGCCAATATTTCTTTGGGGATTCCTGTCGATTCCCGACCGAAGATCAAATAAACATTCTTAGATTTGTCACTAAAGTCAAAGCCATTAGGAGCGGTCTTGCCATACCTGGTCAAATAATAATATTCTCCAGGGTTTTTGTCCAAGAATTCTTCATAATTTTCATAGACAAAGTAATTGACGTGTTCCAAATAATTGACTGCGTCTCTTTTGAGATACTTCGCTTCGAGTTTGAAACCAAATGGTTTTATTAGATGTAAGATAACGTTGGTACCGGCACAAGTTCTCATGATATTGCCGGTATTTTGCGGTATTTCCGGTTGATACAAGACGACGTTGATGCTCATGTTATCTTTTCTTCCTTGCCAATTTCTTCTTTTCTTTATCGACTGCTTCTTGATATTTTTTCTTATAACCAGGTTTTACTTTTTTACCGATTCTGATTTTCTTTTTTGCCGCATAATCCAACTCGTTTTCAGGTCTTATCCTACGGTCTCGTGCTTTTCTTTCAACCGCTTGCAATATTAAATTGTTCTTGATGGTTTTATATTCGCATTTGACACCCTTTTTTTCCAGTTTGTCAAGGTAGGAATTATCATTGAATTCATATAAAGAGATACAAATTCCGTCAAAATCAATTCTTCCGGTTCTACCGCTTCGGTGGATGTAGAATTCAAAGTCTTTTGGCAACTCATAGTTGATGATATGTGAAACGCCGATGATATCGATACCTCTGGCAATGATGTCGGTAGCGACGATATATTGGAATTCGAGACTGTTGATTCTCTTGATTGTCTGTTTGCGTTTCCGATAATCGATGTCTCCGTGCATCAAACAAGTGTTCTTTCCTTCTTTTATCATCCAATCATAAACCAAATCTGCACTTTCCTTGGTATTGCAGAAGATGATGGCCAGATAAGGGTTTATCGCATTTATGACTTTTTTAAGCATCACGAAGCGATCTTCTTCTTTGGTTTTAAGAAAATAGTGACTGATATTCAAATTGGAGATTTCTTCCGGATGAACTTCGACGATTATCGGCTTATCCATATACTTTCTTAAGAAGGGTTTCAATCGTTCGGGAATGGTCGCCGAAAAGATCATGAACTTGGCTTTTTGAACAGTTGCGGCTAAATTGTCGACTTGTTCCAAAAAGTTATTGTCCAAAGTCATGTCAGCTTCGTCAATCACGAAATATTTGGTTTTATAGATTTTCAATACATTTTCCTTGATGACCAAATCATGGAGTCTCCCAGGCGTACCGATAACAAGATGCGGTTGTTTAGATTTCAACCATTCGACTTCCTTGTCCTTATCTTCACCGCCAATATATAGATGAGCTATAATCGATTCGTCGGAATGCTTGATTAAATCCAGCGTGAACTTATGAATCTGGGTTGCAAGTTCCCTTGTCGGCGCGACGATGACGGCATAGATGTCAGATGTAGAAGGATCCAAAGTATCTAAAATCGGCAATAGGAAAGCATGGGTTTTTCCTGAACCCGTTTTAGCTTCTATCACCAAGTCGTTATCCTTGTCGAATAACTCATATACTTGACTTTGCACTTTCGTCAATTCCTTGAATTTAAGCGCAGCCAACGCTTTATTTAAATATTCGTGGTTAAATTTTTTCATTTTTTAGATTCCTATCTCTTTGTAAAATCTCACGAACTATTATATAATAAATCTACTGATAAGTAAAATGAAAACGAGGTTGTTTGCATGATTGTAAAAAAAATAACTCCCCGAGGATTTTGCAAGGGCGTATATAATGCCATTGAAATAGTGAAAAGAAGCTTGGTGGACAGCTCCTTGCCTAGACCGATCTACGTCTTGGGGTTTATCGTCCACAATAAGCATGTGGTCGAGGAACTGACTAAACTTGGTGCCATCACCCTTGACGACAGGCTTACCTCAAGAAGCGATTTGGTGAAGAACATCAAAACCGGAACCGTCATTCTATCAGCGCACGGTACCGATGAATTGGTCAAGGAACAGATTAAGGCCAATGGATTGAAACTAATCGACGCTACCTGCATCGACGTCTATCAAACCCATGATTCAATCAGGGAGTATCTGAATAAAGGCTATAATATCGTCTATATCGGAAAATTCAATCATCCAGAAACCAATGCCTCTTTAAGCATTAGCGATAAAATTACCTTGATTGAATCAGTTTCTGACCTAGACAAAACCGACTTGAAGGAACCGCTTTTCGTTACCAATCAAACGACTTTTTCTCTGAACGACATTTCCCGGATTCATGAAAGAATCAAAGAACTATATCCAAATTCTCTGATTACCGAAGAAATCTGCAATGCCACCAGATTCAGACAAAACGCTATCATCAAGAATAATACGGACGTCGATCTTTGTTATATCGTCGGCGATCCCAGAAGCAATAATTCAAGAAACCTAGTCAAGATTTCTGAAGAAGAAACCAACACAAAAACATTCTTGATCGAAAGCGTCAAGGATATCAATCCTGCTGACTTAAAAGGCGTAAAAGTAGTTTCCGTTTCTTCGGGAGCTTCTACTCCGACCTATCTTACTCAAGAAGTAATCGATTATTTGGAAAGCTTTGATAATAACGCATAAATTTTGCTTTATTTTTTTTCATATTTAGTTTATAATATTAAGGACACTAAAGACTCAAAGGTTATGAGGTGAAAGAGATGGCTGATACAAAGAAAAAGAAAAAACCAACCCAGGAAGAAAAAGAAATTAGAACGTATAATCCGACCAAGAGCAAAACCGGTCGAATCATTTTGTTGATTTTGGCTATTGGGATGTTTTTAGGACTTTTAATCGCCGCAGTTGTTGGCGCTATTGAAGTCTTGAATGGTTTTATCGCATAAAATAATTCTTACACTAAAATTAAAATCACTGTCTTGAAGTTGACAGTGATTTTTTTATGGATTTATCAATAGTTCTTTAGCTGCGACTTTAGCCGCTTCGGTCACTTGATCGCCGCTGAGCATTTTTGCGATTTCCATGATTCGCTCTTCATGCTGCAAGTATTGCACTTCAATCTTTGTTGAATTGCCAATCACCTTTTTAAAGATTGCCAAATGATTGCTGCCCTCGGCTACTACTTGCGGAATATGGGTAATGGATATCACCTGAGCAATGCTTGATAATTCCTTGATTTTTCTGGCGATTTGTTTAGCGATATAGCCGCTGATGCCAGTATCAATCTCATCGAAGACGATTGTCGGTATCTTAAGCGATTTAGCAAAGATAGTCTTGAATGCCAACATCACTCGGCTCATCTCTCCGCCGGAAGCGGTTTTGGCCAGAGGCTTGAGCGGTTCGCCTTTATTGGTTGAAATCAAGAATTCAACTTGGTTGATGCCTTCACTCTTGAATGCTGATTGATCAAAGATATTCTCAGGCAAAATCTCATTGATATCGATTTGGAATTGCGCATTGTTTATTACCAATTCACTCAAGGTTTGAACAATATCGCTGGTTATTTTTTGGGCGATGTCTTTGCGGAAGTTGGAAAGATTTTTCGCTGATTGCAACAATCCCATATATGCAGTTTCTACCGCTTTGTATTTCTCATTGATGATGTCGTCATAATTTTCCACCGTATTGATTTCTTCAGTCAAAAACTCCAAATAAGCAATCAATTCCGGGATATTCATCTGATATTTCTTCATGACTTTATCTAAATCATTGATTCTTTCAATCAAGGCTTCATAATCGCTTTTGGTGAAGTCCAGACTATCAAGTTTATCAGTGATGGTTTCAAAGATATCGTCTAGTTCATAATAAATGTTATTAAGTCGCTCATGTAGGGCTTCCAGTTCGACGGAATATTTACTTAACGCTTGAAAATCGGCTTTGATTTCATAGATTTTATCCAATACCATTTCATCTTTGAGATAATATCTGCTCTTTTCCAACATGGTGTTGATCTTGTCGATGTTTTCCAAAATATTGATTCTTTCCGTTTTTTCCTGATATTCGCCTTCTTCAAGATTCAAATTAAGCAATTCCTGGTATTGGAATTTATAAAGATCCAATTTTTTCAGGGTTTCTTCTTTTTTCTTGGTTATGAGATTATACTCTTTAATTCGTTCTTTATACTTGACTAACAATTCGGTGTAATTATCAAGCAAGGGTTGAATCCGCGTCTTGCGGAAGCTATCAACCAGGTTAAGGTAATTATCCGGATTGATCAATTGATTGGTATCGAACTGTGAATGAATGTCCGCCAGATAAAGTGCAAGTTCTTTTAAAACCTTCAATGAAGAATTTTGGTTATTGATTTTCACCAGATTGTTGTTGTTTTTGGAGATTATGCGATTAATTGTCAAAGTTTCGGCTTCTTCAAGGTTATTGGTGAAAAGGACGTTGTTGATTTCTTTGGAATTGACTTGGAAGACACCGGTAATCTCAGCAGTCTCTGCCTTGGAATTAATCATCTCTTTATCAGCTCTTTCACCCAACAATAAAGAAATAGCATCAACTATGATGCTTTTTCCTGCACCCGTTTCTCCGGTAAGAACAGTCATTCCTGGATGAAAATCGAGATGGATATTATCGATAATGGCGAAATTCTTCACTTCGAGACTTTTGAGCATGTTTACTCCTGATTCAAGATTTTTTTAGCGATAGTAGGGCTATCCAAATTATATTTCGTATATAATTCTTCTTGCGTGCCTTGCGGAATGAATTCATCCGGCAAACCAAAGATGGTCAACGGTTTAAAAATATTCATTTCGCTCATGTATTCCAATACTGAAGAACCCAAACCGCTGATTTTCGTCACGTCTTCCAAAACGTAAAGTTCATCGTCGCTATTTAGCAGTTCATCGAGCAGTTTTTCATCAAGCGGTTTGATGAATCGGGCATTGATCATATTGATGGCTAAATCTTCTTGTTCAATATATTCTTTCAAACGGGTGAAATTGTCGCCATAGGCAAGGAGGGTTTTCTTGCTGTTTCGTGCATACTTGACCCAAGAAGGCGATTTAATCACTTCATATTCTTGACCGAGGTATTTTTCGGAAGAATTGCGCGAATAACGGATTGCCACCGTATTTTTCGCAACATTAAAAGCATAATTCAATAAACTTTCCGCTTCGATTGCGTTAGCTGGTTGGACGATTTCAAGATTCGGTATATGCTTGAGATAAGCGATATCGTAAATACCTTGATGCGTTTCACCGTCACTGCCGACAATACCGGCGCGATCGATGCCAATGACGATTTTTGCATTCATTCTCGTCAAATCATGGACGACTTGATCATAAGCCCTCTGTAAAAACGACGAATAGATCGGTAAAAAGATTTTAAGACCGTTTAAAGCCAAGGCGGAGGAAAAACAAACGGAAAAGCTTTCGCAGATACCGACGTCGATGATTTTATCGGGATAGGTTTCTTCGAACTTGATTAGTCCCGAACCGGTAATCATAGCCGGTATGACAATTCTTAAGTTTGGTTCAATCGCTGCGTATCTTATCAAGTATTCACTGATAATGTTACTCCAGCTCATGACATTTTCTTTATTATTGTTGATGAATTCCCCAGTTTCCACCACAAACGGCCCAACTCCATGCCAAATACCTTTGAAGTCGTTTTCGGCCGGCAAATAGCCCTTGCCTTTTTTGGTAACGACATGTAACACTACCGGTTTATTCTTGTTTTTGATCAATTTCAAGAATTTGATGAGATTCTTGATATCATGACCGTCTATCGGTCCATAGTAAGAAAAGCCAAATTCATCGAAGATTGTCAAGTTATTGGCGAAACCTCTGATCATATTCGCAATTCTGACCTTCCAGCGATAGATGAACTTAGGTAGCTTACGATGGGATTTAGTGGCGTAAATATATAATTTATTGGCTCTGGTCTTATTAAGAAGTCTTGATAAACGGCCGACATTTTTCGATATCGACATTTCATTGTCGTTGATGATGATAATCGGGGACATGTTTTTTTGATGACCCAAATAATTCAATGCCTCAAAGCTCAAACCTGAGTTAAGTGAACCGTCACCAACCACGGCGATGTTTTTTTCTGTTGATTTATTGACTGTCTTGGCAAATTCGAAACCAGCCACCGCAGCTATAGCCGTTGAGGAGTGTCCCGCTTCCCATGCGTCATGAAGCGATTCTTCACGTTTTTGATAACCGGAAAGTCCGTTGAATTTCCGGAGCTTATCAAAATCCTTGGCTCTGCCAGTCAAAATCTTATGGACATAGGATTGATGACCCACATCAAAGATAATCCTATCAGTTGGTGAATTGAAGACGTAATGCAAAGCGATCGTAAGTTCAACCACTCCAAGATTTGAAGAAAGATGACCTCCGGTCTTGGCGATGTTATCCAACAAAAAAGCACGAATTTCGGCTGCTAATTCGTCAAGTTCCTTTATGGTTTTATCTTTCAGGAATTCAGGGCTAGTTATTTCGTGCAAATTCATTGATTATTCCTTGTTGAAGTCGACCAAGTTATCAGAATCCATCAATTTAACGATGACTTCTTCGGCATTCTTGAGTTCTTCATGACAGATTTTTGCTAAAGCTATGCCTTCTTGATAAAGCTTTACCGCTTCATCAAGACTGTTTTCTCCTGATTCAAGCTTTTTTACCAAAGCTTCCAACTTTTCCAAGTTTTCTTCAAAACTTAATTTATTCATGATCTTCACCTTTCATATCGATGATTTTTGATGTGATTTCACCGCCAGTGATAGCGATTGTCAAAGGTTCATCCCGGGAAATCTCTTTGAAGTGTTTTTTGATTGTTCCGTCTTGCTTTACAATCGCAAAACCTTTTTTCATGATGTTAAGCGGATTGACAAGTTCTAATTTTTCAACTAAAGACAAATAGTTTTTCTGCTTTCCGGAAATCAGATACTGGTAATCTTTCTTTAAATTTTTCAAATATTGCTCAACCAAATCGTTTCTTTGTTTAATTTGGTTCAGGGGATTGTTTTTAAGTAAGCGGTCGTAAACAGCTGCGTATTTCAATTCTTTCGTTTCCAGCAATCTTAACGGACTCTTAAGAACGTTGCGACTTAAGATTTGGGTATAATGTTTCAAGGCATTATCATAAAGATTATTGAGTGCCATCGTCATTCTCTGTTCAATCTTGATGATATCGTTTCTGACTTCACGATGATTTTTAACTGCGATTTCGGCAGCGTGTGACGGAGTCGAAGCCCTGAAATCAGAGACAAAATCGCTGATGGTAAAATCGGTCTCATGCCCAATTGCACTGATGATTGGTAGTTTTGAACCATATATGGCATCGATGACCACCATTTCATTGAAAGCCCAGAGGTCTTCGATGCTGCCGCCGCCTCTGCCGACAATCAATAAATCGCAGAGTTGGTCTTCATTGGCTCTTCTGATTTGACCGGCAATAGATTCTTTCGCCATCGGACCTTGAACCAAAGCCGGATAGACGATGATTCTCGTCATCGGAAAACGAGTGTTTATGACATTGATGATATCTCTTACCGCCGCTCCGGTCGGTGAAGTGATGACGCCGACGGTTTTAGGAAATCTCGGTAAGCTTTTTTTATGGTTTTGATCGAAATAACCTTTCTTGCTCAATTCTTCCTTCAGCTTTTCATACGCCAAATATAAGTCGCCGATACCGTCCAAATCCATCTTCTGGATATAAATCTGATAAGTGCCATATGCTTCATAAACCGAGATATAGCCTTCGACGATTACCTTATCTCCGTCTTTCGGATTGAAAGACAGATTTTTGGTGCTGGAGACGAACATCACGGCGCTGATTTGCGATTGGTCGTCCTTTAAAGTTAAGTAAAGATGACCTCGAGAATGACGTTTGAAATTGGAAATTTCCGCCTTTAACAAAACGCTCTGCAGTTCGGTGTCGTTATCGAACTTGAATTTCAGATAACGATTTAAGGCCGTAACTGTCAAATACTGTCTAGCCACTGTGCTTTTCCAGATAGATGCGAATATTTTCCAGGAGGCGGTTATTGAATTTCTTTGCCAAATCGTCATCGAGATTAGAATATATCTTGGTGATTTCCAAAGCTTCGTTGATTGCTACTTGATAAGGTGTTTTCAGGTATTTCATTTCATAAGTCGCGTATCGTATGATTGCCAGATCGACGTAATTCAATCTGTCAATCGTCCAATTGCTTAAATTGGAAGAGATTATGAGGTCCAAATCTTGATATTTCTCGCGCAAGTCGAAAAAGGTCTGATTGATTTCAGACGGTATTTCTTCAAAGTTGATTTCTCCACCAAAGATATCTTGATAGATCAATTTGATGATTTCTTCACGAATAGTTCTTTTTTTCATTATTTGTTTTAAAATCATCGTTTAATGGGCATATTGCTAGATGACTTTTTCCCCTTGCTAATAGAATATTTTATCACAATCCAAACAAAAATTAAAGCAATAAAACCACAGAAGAAAAAAGCATAGTTTCCTATGCTTTATTCCTTCTGTACAAAATCGCTTCATAAGGCTTAAGCTTCATGGTTTCCTTAAGACTAACCCTGTCGCCATAGAAATATTCAAACCCAGTCAAAGCTACGTCTTTTAAGGTGATTTCAATTTCATAATCCCGGAAATTGGCAATCATTAAATAATCTTTATCTTTTCCCTTATTGATGTAACAATAACTTTCATTGTCATCGATATTGATAAATTCAATTTTGCCGAAAACAATGTTTTTAGCGTCAGCTATACGGTGTCTCAAGATGAATCGATAGGTATTTAGGATTGAATTTTCGTCATTTTCCTGATTTTCAACATTTATTGTCTCATAGTTGTAGTTAGTCTTGATCCAAGGTGTAGCCTGAGAAAATCCGCCGTTAATGGAACTGTTCCACTGCATCGGCGTTCTCGCGTTGTCTCTTGAGCGGTCAACTATTGCTTGCAGTGCTTTTTCTTTGGTAGCGCCATTATTAAGCATATTGTTATATTCCGTAAAGACTTCCACATCCCTAAAATCAGAAATGTCGTCATATAAAACGTTAGTCATGCCGATTTCTTCACCTTGGTAGACAATTGCCGTACCCGGCATAAAATATAGCGTCATCGCCAGCATTTTCGCAGACTTTTCCCAATATTTCTCCGTATTGCCATAATGTGACACAACTCGCGGTTGATCGTGATTATGCCAATAAATCAAGTTAAATCCTTCGTTGCCCACAACCTTGTATTGATGGTCATAGCTTTTCTTGATGTCGTTGACCCTGAGTTCGGTTTTCGACCATTTGCCGGTAATCGCCGGTTCGGTAAAACCGGTATCAGCCCAACAATGTCCGAAATGAATCAAAAGATTGAATTCATGAGAATTGAAACCGACATATTTTCTGACCTCTTCTTTTGAAGCACCGCCTGATTCGCCCAAGGTCAAAAGATTATAAGGTTCAAACAACTCCAAAGCCAATTCTTTGATGTATTCATGGTGTTTCGGTAAAGAAGAGAAATTTTCATATCCCGGCATGCCGTCGGGGAAATCCCAATTCTTTTCCAGATGATTGGCAGCGTCGACCCTAAAACCGTCAATTCCTAGATCGATCCAGAACTTTATGACCTTTTTCATATCGTTCTTCATGTCTTCATTGCGCCAATTCAAGTCCGGCATTTTTTTGGAAAAGATATGAAGATAATATTCGTCGGTAGCTTCATTATAGTCCCAGGTCGGACCGCCGAACCAGCTAATCCACCTTGTCGGTCTTATCATCTTTCCGTCCTTATCACGTTTTCCTTTTTGCCAGATGTAATAGTCGTGATACTTATGATGGAGAGGATGAGTTGGGTCTTTAGCAATCTTGAACCATTCATGTTCATCGGAAGTGTGGTTCAAAACCAAATCAACCAGGACTTTCATCTCCAACTCCCGAGCTTTGGCAATCAATTGCTTAAAGCTTTTGATATCGCCATAATCACTGCTTACCGCATAAAAATCCCTGACATCGTAACCGTTGTCATCCATAGGCGAATCGTAATGAGGCGATATCCAGATTGTCTCGATACCGATGCTCTTGAGATAAGGCAATTTTTCCGCCACTCCCAGCAAATCACCAATCCCGTCATTGTTTGAATCATTGAAACTGCGTAAATAAATTTGATATATATTAGTGGTCATCCACCATTTTTTTTGCATTACTTTCCTCCACTTTTCAACAGTTTTAAACTGTCGATTTTTGCATAAGCCTCACCCATGACGAATTTGATGGATTTTTCAGTCAAGAAACTCTTGGTCAAACTCGTTTTTTGGTGATCAAAGATTAAAGTTAAATTCTTTTCCTTAGCCATTTTCAAGAAATGATCAAATCCTTCATTCATGGCTTCTTCGCTGTTGAAAATCAAGAATTCGACTTGATTTAAATCAGTTATGTTGCGAAAAGCGAAGTTCTTGAAGACATTGAAAAAGGCTAATCTTTCTTTCGGCAATTCCATTATATCCAAAGAACGATATTCTTCATAATCGATTGCATAGATTATTTCCGAATTATTGAAACTCTTTTGATTCAGCCGTTTTTTCATCTCTTTTAAAGCATCCTTGTCAAGCAAGGTCTTGAGCGCTACAGGAAAGATGAATTTAGCCTTGACATTGGCTAGTTTAACTTCTTTTACCAAAGTCTTGATTAACAGCTGGTCCCATTCGGTTTCTAAATTGTTGGCGTGTAAAACACGCTTCAATGAAGCCTTGTTGCCAAGCAACACTCGGTGCAAGATATCGACGAACAGATACTCGTAACTCGAAGTCTGCCAATCCACGACAGATCGATATGACAAACGGATATTGTTCTCCAACAGTATCTTCTTGGCATTGACAAGAATGGTCTTCGCTACTTCCTTATTGGTCCGATAAGCTTTGCTGTCAGCTAAAAATCTTATATCGGAAGTTGTCAAACTGTTCAAGTATTTCAAATCTTCCAAATCCGTTTTGGTAATCTGGTCTTGAATATTGATTTGCGAAACCCTGATTTCGATTCTTTCATCGAGACTCTTGATCAAATCGTCGTAAATGCGTTTACTGATGCGTTTATCCTTAGTCTTTAGCAACAGATAAAAATTATCCAAACCTTCAAGATAGAGATTTTGAAAGTAATTTCGTGAACTTTCCTTCAAGGTACGGTAGATAAATTCGATGGTTTCATCATACCTTGTGAAGGTATAATCCCTGAAGAAATCATGATAGTTCCTGAGATTGAACATCATTATGGATAAATCATCCTTAAACACTTCTTCCATGATGAATTTATAATCATAAAATTTAGTAGTTACTTTCTTTTCTTCTAGGATTTCACCCAAGAGGTAAAGATCCATTTCATCCTTGAATATTTTGAAATTGATGGATTTGATTTTTTTACCCTGATATTTAAGCGTAATCGCATCTTTGTCCAATAATTCGTCAACATAAACATTCTTGACTAAACGGCTCTGGAAATCTTCCATGCTCAAATAGTTATCTTCAGTATCCAAAAGTTCTTTCGCCGCTTGATTCAGCAGACTCAAGTTGTTTTCTTTCAAAAGGATTAAGGCCAAATTTTCTTTTTCCAGGATTAATGTCAGGTTTTTTAATAGGTTATCCCTGATTTTATTCTCGTTAAAATCCTGAATCAACTTGTTAGTTATGACAACAGCATAATCAAAGATTTTTTTGGCATTGTAAAAATCGTCGAGAGAAAGATAAAAGACCAGATAATCGAAATCTTTCATCTTCTTGACAAAGATATACTTCGTCTTTTCCGTCAAAAACAGATCGTTGGTAAAAGTCGAGAGAATTTCACCGGCATATATTTCTTGATACTCCTGAGCCAACAAAAAGGCAAAGACATTCTTATCGTTATCAGCTAAACTGATGGTTCTTTCCAACAATAAACCTTTAGTATAATGATTGATCTTGATATTGCCGTCAACTAATTTGACATGAACAAGTTTCTCAAACAATTTGAGATAATCGATTTCTTTGAAGACGGTCTGGATTATCTCTCTTTCTTTGGAAAACCGCAAATTATAATTATTTTCGATGAATCTAAGGATGAAATCATGGACGTTGGCGAATCTTTCGGTGTTTTCCTCGATTTCCTTGATTAAAGCCGTAATAACTGCTTCTTCACTGTGGTTGTTGAGTTTTTTCATCAACTTTAAGGCCGCTTGATAAAAAGCCAAGCGAGATTGTCTCGATAGAACCCGTTTCATTATCGGCAGGTGTTTTTGATAGAATGAATAAGCCTCAGCCGGTTGATTAAGTGCGATTTGAATATTAATGTAACGGTCAAGGTACCGATATTTGTTATTGGTCTTGATGAAGTAATCCTGATAGACCGCTAAAGCTTTCAAATAGTTTTTCTCATGTACCAACAAATCGCATTCAGCCAATAAAAAGGCGTGATTCTTCTTCGTGCGGTCAAAGAAGGCCGCCTTTTGATAATGCTTTTTAGCTGCTTCATAATCGTCGATTTTTAGATAAAGCATCGATAACTTCAAGTATTTATTGACAAGATTCTGATTGGAAATGTTGTCTTTGATATTTTCGAGGATATTAATTGCCTCTAAATTATCATTCAATCCCTCATAAGCCACGGCATAATAGAATTTCTGCATCAATAAATCCGACTCTTTATCGATTAAATCGGCTCGGTGATCCAGAATTTGCTTCAACATGACGAAATCTTCTGTCTTTAAGAGCACTGCGAGCAGCTTATTGGCAACTTGGAGTCGGCTTTCTCTACCGCTTAAGACATCGTCTTCCAAAGCTTTGGACAAAACTTTGACAATTTGATCGTACTTTTTTTCCTGGGTCAAGAAGTTTACGTAATCAAAAATCAATTCCAACCGCAAAGAGCCATCGGTTATGATATCCGCCAGCGCTTTTTCGTATTTTTCACTTGATGGTGATTTTTTCAGTTCTGATAGTAGTGAAGAATTATCCATACTTACCTTGTTTTCTCTAATTTGTTGATTAAATTGCCATATATGTTATAGATACTCAATTCGATTTTATTATTCTCAATTTCCACTACCGCAAAGGTAGGGTTTTCATTGGAACGCCAGCTGGACAAACTGCCGGGATTCAAAAGAATCACTCCAGACTTTTCTTCCAAATAAGACCTGTGCGTATGGCCAAAAGCAACCAAATCATAACCGTTGTTACGAGCTTTTTCTAAAAGCATCGTGACTCCGCTTTTGACATGAAAAAGATGGCCGTGGGTAAAATAACACTTCCATCCCTCAAATTCAAAGTTAAGTTCATAAGGAAACTTCGGTTCGAAAGGATAATTGCCCTTGACTCCGAAAATATCCAAATCGCTCAACTCTTTTTCTCTCATCTCCGAGTCTCCCAAGGAGATGATACGATCGAGCGGTTGATAGCGTTGGATGATACGCGGTAAATTGTCTTTTTCGCCATGATTGTCGCTAAAAATCAGTATTCTCATCTAATAAGTCCTTTTTCAGTTTTTCAATTGCTTTGCCTCGGTGTGAGACCAGGTGTTTTTCATCTAAACTTAGTTCGGCGTAGGTTTTGTCCAAACCATCCACCAAAAACAGCGGGTCATAGCCAAATCCGTTACTTCCTCTTTTTTCTTCAATGATTTTCCCCGAGGTTTTTCCTTCATAGATACGGATGTCATGAGGAGAAAGATATAGACAAATTGAGGATATGAAATAAGCAGATCTATCTTCAGCTGATTTGAGTTTTTCCAGCAATAAGGCATTGTTGTCATCATCAGACTCGCTTTTTGAGAATCGTTTGGATTTTACGCCCAATTCGTTCTTTAAAGCGTTAACCACCAAACCGGAATCATCCGCAATCGCTGGACGATGATAGATGTCATATAAAGCCTTGGCTTTAAGTTTTGCATTTTCAGCGAATGTCAGAGCAGTTTCCTCAATGTCTAGGTCTATGCCCAAATCGATTATGGAAATGATTTTATAGTTTTTCAAAGCATTTTGGTATTCTTTTATTTTGCCAGAATTCTTGCTGGCAATGATGATTTCTTTTTTCATGAGTAGTAAAAAAAGTTAAGAAAAAATTCTTAACTTATCCCACAAACTTCTTCTGCTTTAGCCATTGCGTAAACTTTTCAATCAAGTCGTTACGGCCTACCAGAAGAATCTCATCATCATTTTCAAAAGGTGTTTGGGAAGAAGGGATCATAATTTGGTTGTTTCTTCTAACCGCCACTATGTTTACTCCGAAATTTCGGCGAATATCAAGTTCCAAAAGATTCTTGCCAATCATCTTCTTTGTCACTTCGGTAGAAATGAAGGAATAGTCCTTGTCCAATTGCAGATACTCCAGAAAATTACCGGAAATCAAGATGGTTGCCAAACGTTTTCCGGTGTCTTGTTCCGGCCAAACCAAATGTTCTTTGTCAACCCCTAACTTTTCTACCACTCTGGCATGATACTCGCTTTGAACCTTGACATAGACTTCTTTAACGCCTAAATCCTTTAAAATCAAGGTCGTCAAGATTGAATTATCGACGTTCATGCCGGTAGCGACAATTACCGTATCATAATTGGCAATGCCTATTTCTTTCAAGGCTTCTACGTCCGTTGAATCCAAACAAACGGCGTTAGTTACCATTTTCGCTATTTTTTCGATTTTATCGAAATTCTTATCAATTACCAGTACATCCGCTTCTAGTTCTACCAATTCTTCAATTAACGCTAGGCCAAATCGGCCGACACCGATAACCGCAAATGATTTTTTTGACATATGCATTACCTCTTTCTTATTCATATTTATTATACTAGACTATCGCGTTTTGTCAATGTAGCGCACCTTAAATATTAAATATTCTTAGTGTACAAAACCAGCGAATTTAGATATAATGATTATACGAGGTGAAGAAAACTATGTACGAACAAGACGATTTATTTGATAAATCCCCCGATTTTACCCAAGAAACCATTACCGAAAAAAAACTTGTCTATAACACCGCTCCTCAAGATTTTTATGCCAGATCAAAAGAACTAAGAATCAATTCTTTATTGGTCGCCATCTATATTGGCGTGCAATTGATTCTCTCCTTTTTCGCCGGCATGTACATTGATGCCAATTATTCTTATCTTGAAGAAGCTCTGAACAATGTGGAAGAAACCGTTGTGGTCGATTTTGTAGTCGCACCAAACTTGGAAGAATCAACCAAGGATGATTATCCTTATGTGATTACCATATCAGGAGAATTCAAAAACAATTATGAAAGAGAAATTCCCGAATTTTTCATTGATGTAAAACTATTCGACATTGAAAATCAGTCGATAGGCATCCATACTATAAGTCGTAAAGAATTTTTGACTTCACAAACATTCAGTTTCAGTGAAGAAGTTCTTTCATCTGATGAAGTAGTCACCATTACCAAAGAAATCTCTGCCGCACCGCCAATGCTCCTGACCAATGGCATCTATCTATTGATTACCGTTGTTATCGGCATCAGTCTAGTATTGGTCGACAAGGAAAGGTTCATTAACGATTTTAAGTCGTTTAAAAAAGATTATAAAGCTTACATCACCCAGATGTTCGTCGGTTTTTTGATGATCTACGGCGTCTTGATTGCCAGTTCCATGATTTTATCTTTCTTTGGTGTTTCCGAAACATCGAACAACGAGTTGCTGATTCGACAAATGTTCGACGACAATCCCTATAATTTGGCAATATTATTCTTCAATTTAGTCATATTTACGCCGGTAATTGAAGAACTTATCTTCAGAAAGGTATTGTTCTCATATTTTGAACCGCGACTAAAACCGGTTATAACCATTATCTTGACCGGTCTAATCTTTGCTTTCATGCATATTCAAGGCGATTACATCCAGATGATTCCTTATGGCGGCATGGGCATAGTGTTGGGGTACGTCTATTATAAAAGCAATCGCAACATCTATACCGCTATCGGTTCCCATCTTTTAAACAATCTCTTCAGCTGGTTGGTTTACGTCCTGACGATTTACGGGTTGCTGCAATTTTAACTAAAAAAATAGGTCTTAAGAAAATTATCTTAAGGCCTTTTTTATTTATATAAAGAAAAGTGACTGAAACCATCAAGGTTCCAGTCAAATCGTCAAATAATGATTAACGAACTTTTTCTTTTAAAACTTTTCCAGCTTTGAAAGTAGGTGCATTCAATGAAGGAATGTGAATAGTTTCGCCAGTTCTAGGATCATGACCTGATCTAGCTTTGCGTGATTTAACTTCGAAAGTTCCGAATCCAGTTAAAACGACTTTTTCACCTTTCACTAATGCTTCTTGGATAGCCAATACAGTTGAGTTCAAAGCAGCTTCTGCATCCTTTTTTGATAATTCTGCTAAGTCAGCTATTCTTGCAACTAATTCTGATTTGTTCATATTCTTTTTTCCTCCTTTTAAAGATAGTCCAATTATAAATCTAATATTTCGAAAAAGCAAGCCGTTTAGCGAAAAAAAACACTTTTTTATGAAATTTATTCGCGATTTCGTAAAATAATTGAGATTGGAGTGCCGAAAAGGTCGAAATTCTCACGTAAACGGTTCTCCAAGAAGCGTTCATAAGAAAAATGCATGGCATTGGTATCATTAACAAAAAGCACGAAAGTAGGGCATTTTACCTTAACCTGAGTCGCATAGAAGACTTTTAGGCGTTTTTGATTGTGTTCCTTCGGTGGAGTGACTATCATCGCTTCGGAAATGACCTCATTCAACAAGGAAGTGTTGACTCGACGGGAATAATTCTCATAACAGGTCTTTAGTAAAGGAAAAAGCGTATGGATTCGCGATTTGGTTTTAGCTGATAAAAAGACGATCGGGATATAGGAAAGGAATCTGAATTCATTCCTGATTTTTTCTTCCCATTCATGCATAGTCTTATCAGTTTTTTCGATGGCATCCCATTTATTGACGACGATGATGATTGACTTTTTCATGTCAAGAGCGTAGCCGGCAATATTTTTGTCGGTAGCGACAATTCCTGTTGTCGCATCAAGCATCATCAGGCAAATATCGCTTCTGTCGATGGCTTGCATCGCTCTCAAGTTGGCGTATTTGTCGATGTTTTCGTAAATCTTTCCTCTTTTTCTCATTCCGGCCGTATCGATGACCACGTATTTCTCACCGTCAATCGTAAAAGGCGTATCGATGGAGTCAGTGGTCGTGCCTTCAATATCGGAAACGATAACTCTTTCATATCCCAATAAGGTATTTGTCAAAGAAGACTTTCCGACATTAGGTCTGCCGATAACGGAAATCCTAATGGTTTCTTCATCGTAGTCATCAGCGCTTTTTTCAGGAAGATGACTGATGATTTCATCTAACAAATCACCGATGCCGATACCATGAATCGAGGATATGTTCATAATCTTATTGACGCCCAATTCATAGAAATCATAGAGGTTGTCTGCATATTTTTGCGTATCTACCTTGTTAACGGCAACAATCACCGGTTTATTTGATTGATAAAGGATCTTCATGACGTCCTTATCGCTCGGTACCAAGGAAGTTTTGCCATCGACGACAAAAACAATCACGTCGGCTTCATTGATTGCGATTTCAGCTTGAGCTTTGATTTCAGTTAAAAAAGGTGCATCGTTTATCTCGATGCCCCCTGTATCAATGACGGTAAAATTTCTGTTTAGCCAAGATGCTTGCGCGTAGATACGATCACGCGTAATTCCTGGTTGGTCATCAGTTATTGATTTTCTTTCGCCGACAATACGGTTGAAAAGGGTTGATTTACCGACGTTCGGTCGACCAACGATCGCTACAACTGGCAACACATGAATCACCACACTTTATTTTTTATAGTTTTTTAACAAATCTGCCATATTCTGGTTTGAACTGACATTCTCCTGAAGTTGATTTTCATATTCAGCACGGTTTTTCTTTTCTTGGATACTCTTCAAAGAAACGGTAAGTTTCCACTCTTTAGGGAAGAAATCCAATACTTCTACCGTGATGATGTCGTTTACCTTCAAAA
Source organism: Candidatus Izemoplasmatales bacterium (assembly GCA_028697025.1). GTDB lineage: Bacteria > Bacillota_I > Bacilli_A > Izemoplasmatales > Hujiaoplasmataceae > UBA2289. Next base: position 29,319 of record JAQVFZ010000003.1, read on the forward strand.
CGTCTTCAACCCGATTGATTCTTTCTGTCGAAATTTCCGAGATCGGCAAATAACCTTCTACTTCTTCAACGCCGACAATAGCGCCTTTTTCTTCGATTCTCAAGACGGTAGCGGAAACTTGTTCGCCTTTTTTAAGTTTCAAATCAGCCCATGGATTGTAATCCAAATGTTTTTTTGAAAGCGTGAATTGTTGTTTTTTCTTGTCAATGGAAGTGATTTTAACTTCCAAAGTATCGCCCACTTCAACTGTTCCCGCCAAGTTTTCATTTGGATTCCAGGAATAGTCAAAACGATTAAGCAAGCCTTTAACTTCTTTTTCAATCTCAAGTAACATCCCGAATTGCATCTTCTTGATAATTTTTCCGGTTACTTTGTCGCCGACTTTATGATTTTCAAGGAATAAGTCCCAAGGAGTTTTTTGTAATGCTTTTAAAGATAAAGAAATCTTCTTGCCCTTGATCTTAATAACTTTGGCTTCGACTTCCATACCAACAGATAAATATTCGTTGACGTCTTTCACATGGTAATGAGAAATTTCCGAGATATGGATCAAGCCATCCAAATGGTCGCTGATAGAAGCGAAAGCGCCGAAATCAGAGATCCTGGAAATTTTGACTTTGACGATATCATCTTCCTTGATTGCATTCAACTCTTCTTTTTCTTGTGCTTTCAAATTTTCATAAACCAATTGCTTGCGATTTACGGTGATTTTATCTTTATTTCTGTCTTTAGTTATATCAATGATTCTTGCCTTGATTGTCTTATTGACCAAATCGTCCTTATTGCCATTCTCTTCTTGAATGAAAATCAAGCTGTCTGGCAAGAAAGCCTCAATGCCTTTATGATCGAGAATCAAACCGCCGTTGACAGCTTTCTTAACTTTAAAATCAAAATCCTTGCCGACTTCCAAAGCGTTTCTCACGCCTTCTTGAAGTTCGTTTTTCAAGATGTCAATTCTCGATAACAGCAACAAATCGTTGTCACCACGATTGAATTTGGTGACCTTGACCTTGATTTGATCGCCTTCTTTGAGAATATCTTCAGCACTTTCAAGTTTATTCAAACTTAGGTAGTCTTTGTAAATGACACCTTCGCAAGCGTAGTTGATATCAACCCAAACTTCTTCCTTGCCTACCTTAACAACTGTACCAGTGACTATGTCTCCTACTTTAGGTGTATACATTTTGTTCTCGCTATACATGTCTTGCATACTAATTTTCTCCTTCGATAACTATCTCCATAAATTTTTTGTATAATAAATCGCTTACTTCGTCAATGTTTTTGTCGGAAGTATCGATATATATCGCATCAGCTGCTTGTTTTAAAGGGTTATACTTGCGACTGGAATCATAAGCGTCGCGTCTTTGAATGTCATTTTCCAAATCTTTGAGATTGACTTTATTTCCTAAAGCCACCAACTCGTCAAATCTTCTCTTGGCCCTGACTTCAACCGAAGCAGTCAAAAACACTTTCAACTCGGCTTCTTTGAGTACCACGGTACCGATATCGCGCCCATCCATGACGACGTTGTTATTGGCGGCGATTTCCTTTTGCAGGCGCACCAATTTGTTTCTTACCGGTATATGTGAGGATACCAAGGAAACATTATCGCTGACTTCCTTAAGGCGGTTCAAGCTGGTCATATTGACTGAATCCATATAGAGTTCGCCGTTTCTGAATTCGAATTCGGTCGAGTCCAGAAAATCAAAAGCCTCAGGATCATTTAGGTCCACTTCCAAACTTAAGGCTTTATATGTTGTTGCTCGATACATGGCGCCAGTGTCGATATAGACATATCCAAGTCTTTTTGCCAGAGTTTTCGCTACAGTCGATTTTCCCGCACCTGCAGGACCGTCAATAGCTAAAGCGTGATAAACCATCAAAGATACCTCCTATAACCTTTAAACATTATACCATATTTTTCTAATTTAACCACAAAATTGTTATTTAGTTTTACGTTTTTTTTCTGATTATTCGGCCGATATCACTTGTTGTTGGCCAAATTGTAAAGCGTTTTGATTTCGTGCGGTTTCAAGACGCGATATTGGCCTTCGAAAAGACCGTCTAGGGTGATTGAACCATAACGAATTCGCTTCAATTTCAAGACTTCGTGACCCAAAGCTTGAAACATATTTTTCACCTGATGATATTTGCCTTCGGTGATAATGATATGAAGATAGGTATTCTCCTTCTTATCATCATATTTGACGTCTTTGACTTTGGCAGGTTGATATTTTTCTTCACCTACCGTCAAACCCTTAGCCAGTTTATAAGACGACTCTTTTCTTAAAAGCCCTGAGATTTTGACATAATACTCTTTTTCAATCTTATAGCGTGGATGCATCAGCATATTGGCGAAATCGCCGTCATTGGTCATGATTAAAAGTCCTGAAGTATCATAATCAAGGCGACCGACCGGAAACACCGTTTCTTTTTCATGAATCAAATCCACTACAGCGTCACGATTGAATTGATCGTCAGTAGTTGAGATGACGCCGCTTGGTTTATATAAAACAAAATATACCCGTTCCTGAACGAGCACTTTTTTTCCATCCACTTCTATCTCATCGGTAACTTGAGCTTTTGAACCCAATTCCTTGACGACTACGCCATTGACCTTAACCTTGCCCGCTAAAATCAACTCTTCAGCCTTTCTTCTCGAGGCAACTCCGGTCTTGGCGATTAATTTTTGCAATCTTTCCATATTAACTCTTTTCTTTTGATCCTATCATTTATTTTAAAAAAGTGAGGTAGTTAAAAACCTCACTTATTCTTCGTTTTCAATTACATTAATTTTTAATAAAACTGATTTAATTCTGCGTTTGGTTACTGCGAGGATCTTGAAGACCAATACCGCCTTATCTTCCTTGATCAATTCGCTTAATTCGTCATATTCCTGATTATAGCGAACTTCATATTCGACTTCTTCATCAACTTCCGGAATATCCTGAAACATTTCGAATAACCAGCCGCCGACGCTTGTCGAATCGGAAACAGGCGGTTTACCCAGATTCAAAACTTCAAACAAGTCTTCAACATCATAATCGGCATTGATAACATAGGTAAAATCATCTTTTTTGACAATCGGTTCATTTACGTCATCATGCTCGTCATATATTTCTCCGACCAACTCTTCCAATGCGTCTTCCATCGTTACGATGCCATCAACGCCGCCGTATTCATCGACCACAATTGCCAAATGTTGGTTTTGAGTCTGCAAGAGTTCAATCAAGGCATCGACCTTGGTCGAAGCCGGAATGAAAAGCGGTTGCCTGATCATTCTTCTTAAATTGATGTTCTGTTCCTTAATCAACTTGGTATAAAAATCTCTTTCCGAGAGAATACCGATGATGTTATCGGTATTGGTATCATAGACTGGTAAACGGGAAAACTTATTCTTGAAGAAAGTTTCCGTAATTGTCTTTACGTCATCATTGATCTCAACTGCAATCATGTCAACCCTAGGCGTCATTATTTCTTCCACGGTTATTTCCGATAAATCCAAAACTTTCTGCAACATGTCAGCTTCTTCGCCATCAATCGAACCTTCTTCTTCCATGGTATCGATAATTGTTTCCAAATCGCTTTCAGTAACCGAGATTCTGTTGTCAGAATCGATTCTTTTCATTACCGAACGATTTAAAAGCAAGAATGGATATGTGATTGGGGTCAAAAATTTAATGAGCAGGTAGATGATTTTCGACTCCCATAAAGCGATTTTCTCGGCATTGTGCTTAGCAAGTGATTTAGGTAAAATCTCGCCAAAAATCAAAATTAGGATTGTCATAACTCCTGTATTCATCAATGTGATGATGGTATCTTGAGTTTCAGGGTCTTGGATATTGGAAAAGATGCCCTTGAACAAAATCACACTGACAGTGGCTAAAGCAATATTAGCTAAGTTGTTGCCTACCAAAAGTGTGGTTAAGGTCCTGTCGAAATTATCGACAATCCACAAGGCTTTCTTAGAACCTGGTTTTTTTAATTCGACTAAAGTTTTCATTCTCAGTCTGCCGACTGAGGAATAAGCAGTTTCGGTCATTGAAAAGAAAGCTGATAACAATAGCAACCCAATCATTAAGACAATTAATGATGGACTAAAGCTAATAGCTCCAAGTGACAGCCACGACTGACTAACTTCCAAAAAAAATCACTCCCTTATTTCGCTCTGGTATCGTATTTACCAGTTACGGTGGACACAACTATCTTTTCGCCTTCATTGATGAATAAAGGCACCGATAATTTAAGTCCGGTGTTTGTTAGAGCTTCTTTAGTGGCGTTTGAAGTGGTATTTCCCTTCGCTCCGCCTGCAGTTTGAACAACTTCCAAAACCACTTTTTCCGGTAATTCGATTCCGAGAATCTCATGTCCGTAAGAAATGATGATGATAGTCATTCCTTCTATCAAATAATAAAGTTGATCCTGCAATCTTGATTCATGAAGTTCTATTTGTTCATATGTTTCCATGTTCATGAAAACATAACTTTCTCCACTTTTGTAAAGATATTGCATTTCCAGTTTTTCAATCAGGGCAGTTTCAATCTTAATGCCGGCATTGAAGGTTTTGTCGATAACCGAACCTGTTCTTAAATCTCTTAATTTTGTTCTGACAAAAGCTCCGCCCTTACCAGGTTTAACATGTTGGAATTCGATGACTTGATAGATGCTATCTTCATACAAGATCGTTACTCCAGTTTTAAAATCATTGCTTGTAATCATAATTTCACTCCTAATATAGTATATAACAAAAGATATTATATTACAAAATTGTATTATTGACAATAGATTTCATCTCTACTATAATATTTATGACTGAAAAATAAGAGGTGGTTATGCCATGTTTCTAACAGAATTCAACATTAGCGAGTATTTAATACCGATTGCATTAGGTATTACAATCGGACTTGTCATCGCCTTTTGGCGTAACTCTAGAGGTTTGAAAGTTACTTATCTTTCTCCGGAAGATTTTCGCGCAAATATGCGCAAAGGTCAACTTATAGACATCAGGAGCAAAGATGATTTTGCCAAAGAAAGAATCAATGGCAGCCGTAATTTCCCAAAAAGAGAACTTCTAGCCAATCTTCACCAGATCAGACCGGATCAACCCGTATTCCTTTACGGCGATAGGGATAAGGGACAAATAGTCGCCGTCGGCAGAAAGTTGATGAAAAAAGGCTTCCGCCCCGTTTACGTTCTTACCGGTGGCTTTATGGAATGGCCATACCCAAAAAAATAAAGAAGTTGAGAATGATTTCAACTCCTTTTTTTTATGTATTCTATCACTTCTTCAATGGTTTTATCGAAGTTTTCCAAATTTACTTTAAACCAGACTGCGTCCATCCTGTTTCTAAACCAAGTCAGTTGTCTTTTGGCATAGCGTCTGGAGTTTCTCTTAATCAAGGTCAATGCGTCTTCCAAAGATGTTTCACCGCGGAAATAGGGGAAAAGTTCCTTATAACCGATTGCCATTGTCGCTTGCGAGTAGATTCCTTGGTCATAAAGTGATTTCACTTCTGCCAACAAACCGTCATTAACCATGGTCATAACGCGATTATCAATTCTTTCATATAGTTTGTCGCGTTCAAGGTCAAGGCCGATGATGAGGGCGTTTTGATAATAGCGAGAGATTTCTTCTTGAAAATCGAAATTATCCTTTTCCAGAGCTCGCAAAACTCTTCTTTTGTTTGCCAAATCAGTATTATTCGCCAGTTCCGGTTTCGTATTTTTTAATATTTCCACTAATTCATCAGTAGAATATTCTTCATATTTCTTCATCAATTCGTCATTTCTTGCAGGACCGGGGAATTTGTAA